>DATKYA010000570.1:0-9329 GCA_035528775.1 Planctomycetota bacterium
GCCCGCTTCTATCCCATATGACAGTACTTCGCAAGCTGTCTTCTTTGCCCCCTTGAGCAGGCTACACCCCAGCCGGAATGCCTCGGCCGCTCGAGCACATCGATCAATGCAATCGCTTCGGTCGCAGTCCTTGAGATCAATCAAGTCGCCCCAGTCGCCATAGAGGAAGTTCTGGTTGTAGCTCGTAGGACACTTGCCGGGCGTTCCGTATTTCCCTCCTGTCAGGATGCAGCAGAGACTTATCTTCTGCTGCGAATCGGTCCGCACCAACTTTTTCGGTACATCGAAGCACGTGACCATCCCTTGTCCAGTATCACAACGGGAAGTCTCAATACACTGGTACTCGCAATTCCTCGTGCATCCACTGACGGCGTCGGACACGTAATAGCATGTGAACCGAACAAGGCACTTTTCACCAGACGGGTCTGTCAAACTGGTCGGGGCGCCTCTTTCGAACTCGTACAGACTCATGCCACCTACATACCCAGCCGGATCCCTCTGCATGAACCTCCCCAGCACCGGGCTGTAGTACCTATTCCTGAAATAGTACAGCCCGCTTTCGGCGTCGTATCGCTGGCCCTGGAAGGTGAGCGAGTTATTCTGAGTGGTGGCGGAGATCACATCGTAATCCGCCTCCGCGATGGTCAGGCCCCCGTAGGGTTCGTAATTGTAGCGTTCCTGCACGGCGCCGCTGGTGTTGGTGAGGGCGACGACGTTGTAGTTGCAGTCGTGCAGGTAGAAGAGCTTGCCGGGCGTTCCGCCCGGATCCTCGATCTTGCACACGATCTCGTCGATGTACTGGGCGCCGTAGACGTACTGCCGAAGGACGGTCGCCGGCGATGCGGCGTTACGCTCTTCGATGCACTGCCAACCATCGTAAATATACAAAATGCCCGTGTCAAGATCTTTTTTCGATCGGCGATTCGGGCCATCCTAAAAATGGGTGGCCTTCGAGGTGCACGCTGGTATTTCGGCCGGGATGCATTCGACCCCGGTGAGCCGGGCATTGCACGGTCGATTACGCCGTCCGGAACATCTCGCGGAACAGTATCCACGGATCGAGCAGGTACTCGCCGCCCTGCTCGATCACCTGGAAGATGAAATGCGTGTGCTCGTGGGCGCCGACCATCACGCCGGCGGTGTGGGCGTAGGCGGCGCCGCGGGCCAGCGGCGTGCGTTCCGGCACCAGCAGCTCGATCAGGTGATGGCTCTGCAGCCACCATTCCGAGCCGTCGGGCCAGCGGCGCACACCCCGCCAGCGATTGTTGGGGCAGCCGGCCGCCAGCGAATGGAAGTAGTAATGGTCGTCGAACGTAATCGGCGCATACAGCAGCGTGCCCGCCGGCATGTTGATATCCAGGCCGCAGTGCGCCTCCGCCCCCGCGTACGGCCCCATCCAGCAGTCCTCGCCGTTATAGCAGTTGCGAATGTCCAGCGTGCTGCCGTGAGCGGGATACCACATCGCGAGCGGCTCGGGGCAGATCGGCAGCCTGGCGTCTTGCACGGCGAATCGCGCGTGCCTGTTCGGCATGCACAGCAGGCGCATTCGCCAGTCCTTCTCGGCCATGAAGCCGCCGCATTCGCGGAAGGCGGCTGATACCGCGTCGAACCAGATGCGGATGCCGTCGTGCTCGTAGGGCTCGTAGAAGCTCTGCTGCGTGCCGACGTATCGCCGCAGGTGCACTGGCCGCCCGTTCAGCAGGATATCGCAGTCGAACGCGTACGCCGAGATGTCGCCGGCCGCCTCGTATCCGTAGCGCCGGTAATCGCGCTCGATCACCTCGGCGGACGTGGCGGTCAGCGTCAGCTCGCACGCACTGCCATTCCGGAGGATGAACCGGAGCGTATCGCCGTGGTCGAGCTGGATCGGGGTGAGCGTCTGCTTTGCTTCTCGTGTGAAAATCATGGGTGTTCTCCCGATGCAGACTATAGCGCGGGCGGTGCGAAATGTCAAGTTCCTCGCGCCGGGGGGCGTTCGCAAGGGGAGCGTTGCCGGGTCGATTTCGTGCCCCGATTGCGCAGCGCTCGCAGCCTTTCCGCGGAGCCTCGTGCAAAGCAAAGTGCCAGGCACCTCGAACGGAGGTCTTCTACGTGCGTGAAATACCACTTCTGACGATTGGAGCAAAGTGCCTGGCACCTAGCTCGCGCAGCGACGGGGGGAAATGGCTGCCGATTTTCGTGGTCCCGACGGTCCCCTTGAGGTGGGACAGTCACCGTGTTTTGCGCGTGTTCTCGCAAGATCGCCTCCGGGCCTTCAGCGCCTACACCCGCAGCAGCAAGGCGTGGGCGGACAGCCCCGCACCGGCGCCGATCAGCATGCACCAACTGCCGGTTGGCATTCCGGACTCGATCAGGCGCTGCAGGACGAACAGAACCGTGGGCGACGACATGTTGCCGCAGTCGGCGAGCACGGCGCGGCTGGCTTCGACCTGCCGCTCGGACAGGTGCAGCCCCGCCTTGATCTCGTTTATCACCTTCTCGCCCCCCGGATGGATGGCCCAGGGACTGGCAAGCTCGTTGTTGTCGATGTTGCGGATGGACAGGCCGACGACGTCCGGCCGCTCGCGGCGCAATGCCGATTCCAGCTCGGCGGCTGGCGAGCGCGAGAACGTCAGGTCGAGCAGGCGCACGCTATGCCCGGCCTGTTCTGCCGCCTCGGCCGCGATGCACGCCCCAGCGGCATCACCGGCATCGGCTTCGCGTAGTTGTTGGTATTGACGACGAGCACATCCACCGCAGGGAGCTTTCCCCTCGTGACACTGTATCTGGAGTCGCGAATACATTCCCGTTTCGGAAGAACACGCGGCGGAAGCGCCGGAAGTTTGGGGATTGTTCGATGACGGGAGCGGAGGGGTAGATTCGAGACAGCGAGGCCGGCGGTGCGATCAGGACTTCTTCGGCGGCGGCGGCTGCCACTTGACGCGCGGGGCATCGCCCCACAGCAGCTCGAGATCATAAAACTCGCGGAACTCGGCGAGGAAGATGTGGATGACGACGTCGTTGTAGTCGCACAGGATCCACTTGGTGGCGTCGAGGCCCTCCTCGCCGAGCGGGCGGACTCCGGCTTTCTTCAGGTCGCCGTGGATGCGGTGCCACAGGCCGCGCAACTGGCGGGGGCTGTCGACAGTGCAGATCAGGAAGAACTCGGTGACGTTGCTGATCTCGCGAAGGTCCAGGATGGTGATGTCGTGGGCCTTCATCTCGTCGGCGATGCGGGCGCAGGTGATTGCCTTTTCCTTTGCTTCGATACCGCGGCTCCTATTCAGCAAGAGGACGGAAACGGGAGGGGCGAACACGCAATTCGCACGTATTCCGCGTGCGTCCGCCGACGCACGCGGGGGCGGGCAACTGCGGACGCGGCGTCCGCTGCCCGCCCCTAGGTGCAGACCGGGGGGCGAACACCGAGGTTCACCCCTGCGAGGATCGGATTACTGTGCCGACATCCCCAGCCACTGGGCGATGATCGGGGAATATTTCACGAACAACGCGGCAAACACGACCGCAACCATCGACATCAGCTTGATGAGGATGTTCAGCGACGGTCCGGAGGTGTCCTTGAACGGGTCGCCGACGGTGTCGCCGACCACGGCGGCCTTGTGAGCGGGAGAGCCCTTGCCGCCGAGCTTGCCCGTCTCGATGTACTTCTTGGCGTTGTCCCACGAGCCGCCGGCGTTTGCCATCATGACGGCAAGGGCGAATCCGGTGGCGAGGCCGGAGGCCAGCAGGCCAACGATGCCCGCCACGCCCAGCACCAAGCCGGTGGCGATGGGCACCACGATCGCCAACAGCGACGGCACGATCATCTCGCTCTGCGCGGCCTTGGTGGAAATGTCTACGCACGCCGCATAATCAGGTTCGGCTTTGCCTTCCATGATTCCCTTGATTTCCCGGAACTGGCGGCGCACTTCCTCAACCATCTTGCCGGCGGCGCGGCCGACCGCCCGCATGGTGAGGGAGCAGAATACGAATGCGATCATCGACCCGATCAGCATGCCGGCGAGCAGCCGCGGGTTCATCAGGTTGATCTTGTAGATTTGGGCAAGCTCCTCGAGGGGGGCGTCTGCGGCCACCTGGGGCGAGGCGGTGCGCACGCCTTCCATGAAGGAGGCGATCAGTGCGAGGGCCGTCAATGCAGCCGAGCCGATGGCGAAGCCCTTGCCCGTGGCGGCGGTCGTGTTGCCCAGCGAGTCGAGTGCATCCGTTCGCTGCCTGATCTCGGGGCCAAGGCCGCTCATCTCGGCGTTGCCGCCGGCGTTATCTGCGATGGGGCCGTAGGCGTCAGTGCTGAGCACGATTCCCAGCGTCGACAGCATGCCCACGGCTGCAATCGCGATGCCGTAGAGGCCGGCGGAGGTATGCGTGAAACCGCCCGCGAGGCC
Organism: Planctomycetota bacterium; assembly: GCA_035528775.1. Lineage (GTDB taxonomy): Bacteria > Planctomycetota > PUPC01 > JABMSA01 > JABMSA01 > DATKYA01. Next base: position 4,380 of record DATKYA010000570.1, read on the forward strand.
ATAGCTCGCAAGGATGGCCACCACCACCGTGATCACCGGAATCCACGTGGACATCATGCCGACCGACAGGCCGTAGATGATCACCGTGCCGGGGCCGGTGGCCGACTGCTCCGCCACGTTTCGCGTGGGGCTGTAATCGGCAGAGGTGTAGTATTCGGTGGACTTGCCGATGACCCAGCCGGCCACGAGGCCGACCACGATCGCCAGCCATACGCGCCAATACGCAAACCCTGCCGCCGCGGGCAGCGGGCTGAGGATCCCCCAGCATGCCACAAACGCCGCGATTGCGAGCAGGATTGCGCTCAGGTTCACCCCGCGGCCGAGCGCCTGCAGCAGTTGCTTCTGCGTGGCGCCCTCGCGCGTCCGAACGGCGAAGACGCCCAGCACCGACAGCACGATGCCCGCGCCCGCGATCACCATCGGGAGGTAGATGAACCGCAGCATCATCTGGATGCTTTCCGGGGTGTCGGGCTGCGTCTTGGCGAACAGTGCGATCACCGCGGCGATGCCCAGCGGGAAGGCCGCGAGGATGGAGTTTGCGTACGACTCAAACAGGTCGGCGCCCATGCCGGCCACGTCGCCCACGTTGTCGCCCACGTTGTCGGCAATGGTGGCAGGGTTGCGCGGATCATCTTCGGGAATCCCGGCTTCCACCTTGCCCACGAGATCCGCGCCGACGTCTGCGGCCTTCGTGAAGATGCCGCCGCCGGCACGAGCAAACAACGCCTGCGTGCTGGCCCCGATACCGGACGCCAGCAGCGTGGTTGCCAGGGCCATCAGGTCGGCCGAGGTCCGCGGCGCGCCGAACAGGTACAGCGCGGCGAACCAGATGCAGATGTTCAGCAGTGCAAAGCCGACCACGACGTGCCCCATGACGGCGCCGCTTCGGAATGCGACCACCAGCCCGGCGTTCAGGCTCTGCCGGGCGGCATTTGCCGTGCGGGCGCTTGCGTTCGTCGCGGTCCGCATCCCCAGGTAGCCGGCAAGCCCGCTGAAGAAGCCGCCCGTCAGGAACGCGAACGGCACCATCTTCGGCAGCACGTGCAGCACGAAGGCCATGATCAGGAAGACGACGAACAGCGCCGCGAAGACCACCGCCACCACGATGTACTGCCGTCTGAGGTAAGCCATGGCGCCAACACGCACGGCCTGCGCGATCTTCTTCATCAGGTCCGTGCCTTCGGAGTTCTGCATTACCTTCTTGTAGAACAGCAGCGCGGCAACCAGGCCGATGACCGCACCGACCGGAGCGATGAACCACCACCACGGCACCCACGCGCCGGGGGCGACTGCCGCCGCCTGGTCGGCCGCAGCGCCGGCTGCATCATCGGCTGTCGCCATTAGGCCAGCCGCAGTGGGCACGTCGCCCGCATCCTGGGCCATCAGCGGCATCGTCATCAGCAGGAACAGACCGATCCCCAGTGACAATTTCCTCACACGATTCTCCTTTCTTTCAACCCTGAACACACTGGCGAGGGGACGCCCCTCAATGTCACTCAGCTTCAGAGCCCATAATTTTAAGAATTTTGTCGATCCGGTTCAAGCCCTGTTCGGCCTGTTTGTCATCCGGGTGCAGGTCGAGGATGCGCAGCCAGATGGCTTCGCTGCGGCGGTGATAGGTCTCGGCCATGCCGGCATCCTTGCGTGCGGCCGCCCCGTCGAGGGCGTCGGCATAGAACAGGGCGATCTCCCGGAGGCGCTGTTCGGCCCAGTCGCGCTCGACGTTCAGCCGGTAGCATGCCGACAGCACGTCGAGGGTCTGACCGCGCGCCAACTCGGGCGCGGGGTCTTCCGAACGGCCAATCTGGCGGAGGGTCGATTCGACCCAGCTCTTGAGGAGGGGGATTCCGGGCGTGGCTGCTTCGGGATGGTCGAAGCGGAGCAGGTCATACCAGAGATAACGGGTGATGGTCAGCACGAGCTCGCGGCGCTCGCCGTCGAAGCGCTCGGCAAGCTGCTGGCACAGCTCCGCCGTCTGCTTCAGCATCGGCACGCGGGTCTCGAGGGCGCCTTCCTTCAGATAGAGGCCCCGGCGCAGCCGCACCACGCGATCGAGCGCATTAAACATCGCGTCCTGGTCGTTCCGCGCCGTCGCGGCGTCGAGCTTCGCCGTGTATTCCCTATCGAGCTGTTCGCATTTCTTCGTGTACGTTTCAACGTACTCGGGGCCGTAGAGCAGGTGAGTCCAGGCTTCGATCCTGTTGAGAGCGGCTTTGTCCCGCAGCTCTTCGGGGCCGGTGAGCATGATCTCTTCAAGCCTGTTGGCCACGTTCATCAGGTGCCGGCTCTGCTCCTCCTGGTAGGGGTTGCCCTTGAAGGCCTTCTTCCAGAACTCCAGTGTGGCGATGAGGGTGTCGAGCTCTTTGGCGGTGTCGCCCTGTGCTCTGAATTCAGCGGCTCTCTCTTCATCTTCGTGGGCCTTCAGTCTGCCCTTGAGGTCCTCGATCTCGCCCTTGCCGTACCGCTGGAGCGGCGCGTTGTGCGGGTACTCCTTCATGATCCGCTCGATCCACTCGATGGCCATCAGGCGGTTCTCCACCATTGTCTTCTTGTCGCCTTTCTCCTCGGCTTCGAACGCGATCACGCGGTAGGTGGATGCGATCATCGTCAGCCAGTTGGGATTACCTTTGCCCTTGGCGATTTCGTGCGATTTCTTGAACCAGTCGATGGCGTACTGCCAGTTGGTCTGGCCGGTTTCCTCAAACAACCACTGCTGGTATTGCTCGCCGCGGTCGTCGCGGACGGTGCCGCACTTGTGGTAGTAGAAGAATCCGATCTCCCAGGCGAGCTTCCACGAGTCGGGGTTGCGGCGGAAGCCTTCCTTGCCGAAGTCGATCCCCTTCTTCACCCACTCCCAGCCTTCGCGCTCGGTGGGGGCGGTCAGCGAAATGTTGTAGGCCATATTCCACATGTTGTAGATCCACACCTCGATGAATCGAGGCTGGAGGTATGCGGTCAGCTCGCACAGCACCACGTAGCGGTGCCAGTCCTGGTTGCGCTGGGCTTCCATCGCCTTCAGCCAGATGAGGTCGACGGCGACGGCTCGGAATCCGCCCAGCAGCACGGTGCCGAAAAACTCGCCGGAGGGAAGCTCCTGCAGCGGATTGGACGGCGCCAGCCCGGCCTTCGTGCGAGCGCGCTCGATGACCGATTGCAGGGGGAACATCCCCGCCAGCAGCGCCGCGATCAGCACCGCGCAGACAAGCTTGGTTCGTGTCCAGCCTCGCAGCATCAGCCAAGCTCCTTCTGTCGGAAGATGACGTGCGCCACGACCATGAAGACCAGCGAATACAGCAGCGTCGCCAGTACGCCGCGCGTCACCCATCCGCCCGGCACGTCCAGGCCGCTCAGGAGGAACACGCGAGTGTCGAGCTTGCTCATATCCGGCACGAGCGCCACAAACGCTTTCAGCAGGAACGACATCAGCGGCCAGGACGTATGGGCTGCGCTCTCCGCCGCCTCCGGGCCGTGATGGTGACCCGACGACAGCGCCGCCGGGCCCATCTCCAGCACGCCTTTCATGAAGTCAACCAGCAGCCCGCAGAAATACACGAAGAACCCGGTGAGCGCGGCCACTCCTCCCGACACGAACGTGGACGCCGCCACCGCCGCCCCGCACACGATCACCAACTGGCACAACACCAGCAGGACCGTCTTCGCGTAGCTCCACTCGAACGCGGTGGGCCGCTCCAGCAGCGTCAGCCGCGCACCGCTTGATGGAATCCCCAGGGTGAACTTCTCCGGCACCTCGGCGATCTCGATGACCGTGCCGCCGGAGTCGTCGATCATTTCCCGGTCGAACGAGAAGGACACCAACCCTGCGTTGCGAATGGGGACCGTGATCGTCTCGCGGCGGCTTCCGTCGGGCCGGCTCACATGGAATTTCACGTCTGCCACCATTCCGCCGTTTGCGGGGAATTGGCGGTACCGGAGGTCGAACTGCATCTCACCGTTGATCCTGCCGGCGGGAAATCGCCCGAGCTTCAGCCCGCGGAAGTACCACACACACCGGCGGGTGCCCGCGAAGAAATCGAGCGCGTCGCTCTTGAACGCCGGCTCGGCCTGGATGATCCCGGCTGCGATGCTGCCGCCCTCGAGGATACGCCGCGGGATGGTCAGGTTCAGCCCGAAGCTGTTCGTGCTCCAGATTCCCTGCGTCTGTACTTCCTTCGTTTCACGCGTGTGCAGGTTCATCAGGCGCACGGTCGCATTGAAGCGGGTGAGCTCGTTCTGCCCGGGGCCGCCGGAGGCGTCGCTTCCGGCCGGCGTGCCGTAGATGCCGTTTATTCTGAGCACTGCCTTCACGTCGTCCCCGGCGGGCAACACGGACGGATCGATCCCGTCGAAATGCAGGATTTCGTTGACCGCCACGTTCGGCGCATACAGGACGAGGCGGCCGTCATCAACGTCGGCCTTGCCGACGTTGTGGTATTCCGTGTCGACAGGCATCGCTATCCGTTTGGCGGAGATACGGTTGCGCCGCGGCTCGGACGTCGCCGACACCGGCACAAGGGCCGACTGCACCCGCAGGTCTTCCGGCAGCACCACGTTGTAGGAGCCGGAGTCGATTTTCTTGAGACGAAAGTGCCGGCCGGCCGCCGCCCGAGCGATGGTCACATCGTTGTATACGATCTCCGCCGATGGGGCCGTCACCGTTACCTGGCCCGTCGTCTTGTCCAGCGTTGCGTCGGAAACGGCAATCGAACCGTCACGGATAGCCAGATCGTCCGGCAGAGCCACGCGATAGTTGTCGCCCTCCCTGCCCAGCAATCGGAGCAGCCTGCCCTTGCCCGCCGCGCCTACCGCGGCACCATTCACGATGATCGGGGCCTCCGGGGCCGTCACCTCCACCTGCGAATACGTGGAAACCCCGCGGATCAGCAGCGTGCTGATCGCGCCCATCACGCCCAGGATCAGCACAAACACCATCAGAAATCCGAAAAACTTGCC
>DATKYA010000571.1:0-3360 GCA_035528775.1 Planctomycetota bacterium
GGCGGGCACCCGGCGGGTGAGCACGCGCAGGCGCGACATCCGCCACGCGCCCAGCGCCACGAAGATGGTGAGCACCACCGGGAATTCCTCCGGCAGCGTAGCCATCGCGAGCGTGAGGCCCGCCAGCAGGCCGTCGAGCCAATCGGCCCGCGTGACCGCGTAGACCACCACCACGATCACGCACAGGGCAAGGCCGAACAGCGCGAAGCTGCGGACCAACCGCCGCGTCTCCCGCTGCAGCGGCGAGCTTTCCGGCTCAAGCGTGCGCAGGGACTTCCCGATCTTGCCCATCTCGGTGTTCACCCCAACCGCCTGCACGCGGGCGATGCCCTTGCCCTTGACGATCAGCGTGCCGGAGAAGACGTAGGGGAGGCCCTCTCCGCCGGGTCGCCCCATGGCCTCCTGCCGGCCGTCGGCTCGCTTGCGCACCGGCACCGACTCGCCCGTCAGCAGCGATTCGTCGGCCATCAGGTTGGTACACGCCAGCAGCACGGCGTCGGCGGGCACGCGGTCGCCCTCCACCAGCACGAGGACATCGCCGCGCACGACTTCGCGTCCGGCGATTCGCTTCTGCTCGCCACCGCGGATCACCAGGGCGCGCGGGCTGGCAAGGTCGCGGAGCGCCTCCAGCGCACGCTCGGTCTTGCGCTCCTGGTAGAAGCTGATGCCTATCACCACGAAGACGAAGCCCAACAGCATCGCCGCGTCCGTCTTCTCCCCCAGCGTGAGGTAGATCGTGCCCGCAGCAATCAGCAGGATGAACATCGGCTCGCGCACCACGTCCCACGCGATGGCGAAGGTATTGCGTTTGCGGGCGGAGGGAATCTCGTTGCAGCCCTCCACGCGCAGTTTCGTTGCCGCTTCCTCGTTCGACAGCCCCCGGATGGTGCTGATGTCCAGCTCGTCGTTCTGCAAATGAGTCATCCTGACCACCTGTTTGTGTACGGCTCGGCGAGAACAGTCCTCAATATCGGGACATGTGGGTGAATGGCAATCACGGGGTTCACGGGCGCTTCTTGGGCAAGAAATGCTCCCGGAATAACGCAAACTGGCAAACACGTTCCAAAAAGCTCAAATCTGCCGCAAGCACAAGCGGGTTCTCCGGAAACCCCCCAGAACTGACCAGTAGGTCGCAGAAGATTTTGTCTAATGATCGCGAATGAAATCACAGTTGTCGCACCGGCCTTCTGCCAATGGATTGACAGTTGCGGCTCGAATGAGTTCCAATTAGCCGCAATCAGTTCCAATTAGTTCCAATCAGTTCCAATCGATCTCAATCACACGGATTTCCCCGATCATATGCCGCCATCAACTCCTGGAAGAAAATACGTGGTTCCCTTGGTGTTTCCTTGCTTTCTGAGCTTGTGATCCCGGCGCAGGCGGCGCAGGGCTACTTTGGCCTTGTTGTCGCTACCAAGCAACTCCCTGCATTCGCGCCTTGTGATCGAGCCATGCTCCTGCACGTATGTCAGAATCCTCTCCTCATCCGTTTGCGGTTTCACCGGCGACGGTGTCGGTGCCGCCGCCTTCGCGCGCAGCTTCTCGCCCGGGGTGTAGTAGGCCCAGCGCTTGGTGGAATGCTGGATCGCAAGCCCGCCCTCCACGAGCTGGCGCAGCTCGCGGGTGGCCATCGCCACGTCCACCGAGTTCAGCCGGCGGTAGTCGCTGTTCGTGACCCTGTCGTTCAGCCGCAGGTAGATCAGCGCCACGCGCTGGCGGTCGTTCAGCGGCAGGGAGGCAAACTGGTTCAGCCACGCCACCTCCTGCGGTCCCATCAGCGTGTGGGAGCGGAAGATGACCCAGAATGACACCCGCTTGTCGTCGAATATCGGTGGGCCGAGGTTGGCAGAGCGCATCGCCTCGACCATCGAGCGGATGCCGCTGCCGCGATTCTCCACGATGTGCAGGTCCTCCAGGATACGCATCAGCACACGGTTGCGGGTGGAGCTTTCCTCGTCCAGCGTGTCAACCGTCACCTTTCCGTAAAGGCCGCCCGGGCTTTGCACCTCCAGGCGGTCGGCGAAGAGGCGAATCTGGATGTAGCTGCCGCGCACGAGGTTGCTATAGTCGCGGTGGGCAACGGCGTTCACTATAGCCTCGCGCACTGCCTCCTCGGGATACTCGGGAATATCGCGCCGGAACAGCCCCTCGATCAGGCTGCTCTTCGCGAGGCGGGAGATCACGTAGTTCACCGTGTCGTCCACCATCTGCGGCAGCGGCCCCTCGAACTTCCGGTTGTCCATGAACCGCTCCCCGCGCGGGCCTTTCCCGTAGCCGGTGCCGAAGAACTGGAGAAAGGTGATGACCAGTTGCGGCTCGAAGTGCTGCGGGTCTTGGCCGAACACCAGCATGCCGGCCAGCGTGGGCCGGAGGACGTCATCGATTTCCCGGAGGATGTTCAGGTGCTTGAGGGCCTGGGGCAAGTCGTCGGCGAGCCGTGCGTTGGGGCGGGCGCGCCTGATCCGCTCAACATAGTCCTTCACGCGCTCCTCGTCGAGATCATCGAGCCTGGCTTCGCGCACCGGTTCCTTGTCGAACTCCGGCTGTGTGCGGGCGCTCATGTAGCCGAAGATTTCGTAGTCGGTCATGTGCCGGTCGGAGTTGCCCACCCGGATGTACGATCCCTTCTGGAAGCCTGCCGGCTTGTGGTAGCAGGGCTTGAGTTCCGGGTCGATCTCCTCGATCTCCACGGCTACCACGGTGCCATCGTCGAACTTCTCGACGGTGAACTCCGGCCGGATCGCCGGCTCCATGTCGGTGGCCGTGGTGCCGATGTCCTCCTGGAGGCGCTGCGGGTCGTGGACACCCACGATCTTGTAGCCTTGCATCTCGCCCACGCCGAAAATCATCACGCCCCCGGTGCCGTTGGCGAATGACGACATGGTTTCGTGCAGGGCCTTCGGTGTGCCCTCGTGGGCAGCCTTCACCTCGACGTTCGGCATCTCACAGGAGCGGTGCTCCTGAAGCTCGGTGATCAAAGCGAGAAGCTCATCGCGTGTCATTCCTCGTCCTCGTTTCAGCCGCCCTTGTCCGCTGTACAGCTGTATACATGATATCGTAGGTGGCGGTGAAGCCCCACCCTTGCCCGCCGATGCCTTCCACTCCAATTGTAGCGGATGTCAGGAGCGGTTCAACAGTGAATTCGTCGGCGGAATTCAGCGGCGGAAGGTGCCGGAGCGGCGGTAGTCTTGCCGGGAGCGCCAGTCGGGCCGCCACCAGATCTGGGAGGCCTTGCTGCTGTCGCCCACGTCGCCGTCGTAGTCGTCCTGGGCGATGTTGAGGCGGAAGGTTTCCCAGGCGCCGCCCTGTTTGTCGTCCAGATACCGGGCGGGAATCGCGATCTCGGCCTCGAAGCCGGTG
>DATKYA010000572.1:0-6380 GCA_035528775.1 Planctomycetota bacterium
CTGTTACCGGCAGCACGAGCCGCAGCAACGAGCCCATCGCGGTGTTTTGGAATTCGGCGGTTCCCTCGTGGTCCTCCACCACCGCCTTGATCAGCGTCAGGCCCAGCCCGATGTGCATCGGAAGCTGCCGCGTCGTGTAGAAGGAGTCGAACACTCTGTCAGGCTCGGGTGCTCCGCCGGCGTCGTCTTCCACTTCGATCAGCAGGTCATCCGTCTCGGCTCGCGTGCGCACGGTGACGGTGCCGGACTTGCCGGCGTCGCGGAACGAGTGGAGCGAGTTGGCGATGGCTTCATCGAACACGCACTGCATGGCGAAGGCGTCGCCGCGGATCGCGGGCACACTGACCAGTTCCGCAGTGAGGTCCACACCAAGCGCCCGTGCCTGGACATGGTGCAGCCGCAGGGCGGAGTTGATCAGGTCGTTCACGTCGATGCGGACGTCCACCCGATGGGGCTGCCGGGAGACGGCCATCAGCTCCTGCACCGAATGCTTGCAGCGCTCGGCTTGGCTGAGGATTCGCAGCGACTGCCCTTTCACCTCGTCGGGCGAGTGCTGCGTGCGCGAAAGAAGCTGGGCAAACCCGGCGATGGCGGCCAGCGGGTTGTTGATGTCGTGCGCGATCCGCCGCAGGATGTTCTGGATCACGCCCCGTTTCTCGGCGTCAAGCAGCCGGCACCGCAGGGAGATCGATTCGGAGAGGTCGCGGATGAACACGCACACGGTGGCGGGATCGACGATTGCGGCTCCCACGGCGATCAGCCTCGTGGGATCGAAGCCATGGGCGGTGCGGACGATCATTTCCTGGCAACTCTCGGCAGACTTCCTCACGGCGCCCCGGAGGTCATCGGCGCGAAAAGTGTCCATTTCCCACAGGCATTTCCCGATGGTCTCGGCGGCGGGCAGCTTCACGAGATGCTCGAATGCGGGATTGGCGTGCTCAATGAGGCCGGTATCGCGCGCGATGATCACCGCCGGCTCGGGGAGGGCATCGAACAGTGCCCGGAAGATTTCGCGGTTGGATTCGGCGAGCGCCTCCAGCTCCAGGCGGCGGCGAATTTCGATCAGCCCGTCAAGCTCATAGCGGACGAATGTCTGAAATGCGTCGGACGCGAGGAACGCCGTGGCCCGCTCGCCCAATACCAGCAGGCAGAGGCAGCCATGCTCGATGTTGTCGCGTTCCAGCGGCACCAGGCAGCCTTCCGATTCCACCCAGCGGTCCTGCGCGTTCTCCTGCAGCCAGCGGAGCGGGTCGGCGTCGAGGGGGAGTTCAACTGGCTCGGCCACTGCCACGCCGGCCGCTTCCACCAACTGGTAGCTCTCCGGCTGCCTGAGGAAGAGGGCGAGGGCCTTGGCGGCGTCTTCACCAATGAGAAGATTCAGCAGCTCGATGGAAACGTCGGCCCGCGTGTGGTGCAGGGCAAAATCGACCAATCCTTCCGGCATCGGGTGGTCTCCGTGGGGGGCAATCCCGTTGTTTCAACACGCCCGGCGGAACGGAGAGCGCCGAAGGATGAAGAGGGAGGGATGATGAGATGAAGGGATGATGAGATGAAGGAAAAACGAACGGCGTCCACTCGTCCACTACGTCCACTTGGTCCACTGCGACAGCCCTGTAGCCTGCAGCCAGTACCCCTGCCCTGCCGCATGCCCCGTGCAGCCTTCTTCACGCGCCGATGATCTTGCGCAGGTTCTGGTTGTAATACACCCAGTTGTCCCACGGCACGTTCGGGGGGATGAGGTGGTCGCAGCCGGGGATGAAGCCGCCTTTCGCGAGCATCCGCTCGACGCGGTCGAGCTGGGCGTTGATGTCCTTCTTCGTTCGTGCGATGGCGTTCTTGTCGACGCCGCCGATGATACCGAGCTTCGGATAGCGGGCGCGGTAAACTTCAACGTCGTTGCCGGCCTGCACTTCGAAGGGCAGGTAGGCGTTCACCCCGTGCTTCATCATCACGGGCACAAGCTCGTCCACCAGGCCGTCGCTGTCCACCGACATTACCGCCACGTTGTGGCGGCGGGCGAAGTCGGCCAGGCGGTCGTAGTGCGGCATCATGAAGTCTTCCACCATCTGCATCGAGATGAGGGAGCCTTGTTTTCCGGCCATGTCTTCCCAGATGTGGATGTGGTCGATCTGCACGCGCTGAGCGATCCGCTCGAAGATGGCGAGCCAGAGGCCGGTGCAGGTCTGCATGATGTCGCGAATGACATCGGGCATGGTGTAGAAGCCGATGAGGATTTCTTCGGCGCCCAGCAGGTCGCGTGCGGTGCCAAACACCCCCCACGGGAAATAACCGGCCTGCACGGGGACGTCGGCTCCCCTGATGCCTTCGATGAACTCGTCGAGTTTGGCGAGGCGCTCGTCCAGCCGGAGTGGGAGCCGCTGGGCCTTGTAGCGTTCCCAGTCATCTTCAGTCTTGATCGGATGGGCGATGAACTCGGGAATCGAGTGGGAATCGCGGCGATTTCGCATCGTGATGCCGCGCCAATCGACCGCCACCACGAAGTCGGCGTCTTCCCGGATCACCTGGTAGTCGAAGTGCGGCAGCGGGCCCATCTCTGCGGGCACCGACCTGAAGTCGGCATCGTATCCGAAGTATCGGGCGAGGTCGAGATCGGCGATGCCGGATTCCTTCTTCCAGCGTTCCATGGTCTCGGCCCAGGGCCAGAAGCCGAGGCCTACTCCCCAGGGCGCGCGATCCGTCTGCTGGCACAGGAGTGTCTTGATAATGCGTTCGCGGTTGGTCATGCGCGTGTTCCTCGCGTGCGGTTCGGTTTGGGAGCGAATCGTTGACGGCACCATTCTACCCAGACACCCGACATTTTCAAGTAGAGACGTGCCGGTGGCACGTCTCAGACGCCCGACCGTCTTCGGTCGGCACCCGCACGGGACGTTTCTGCCCGACGTCTGTAGGGGCGGACGGCGTCCGCCCAGGGCACACGCCGTGTGCCCCTACCCCAACGACATGCAATAATCTGTTTACAGACCCCTCGGAGATTTCGCTGAACTTTTCCGTGGAATCTACGAACAACTCATGGTATAATCGCTTATCTCTGCAGGAAAAATGATGTCGTTTCCGGGGCATGTTTTCCTGCATCATCGGCGGCCGCACGGAATCGGGCGGCGTGGAAATCAGAATGAGTAGGCCTGGGGCGCGTTTGCGAACGTTCCCAGGCTTTCCGATTTTTGGGAGCGAACCGGGTTGTCGCCGCGGCCCGTGCTCCCGGGGTGATTTATGCTTCCTTCCAGTACAGCGTACGAGACGATCCTCTCAAACACCAGCCTTGATGGATGGGGCCGCGCACTCCAGCCGCGCCGTCCGGAAAGCTGCAAGTACGTGAAGGATTACTAGTTGGCAGAGACGATCTTCGAGACATGTGGCGTTCTCCGGAGCCACGCCCACAGCCCGGCGCCCTTCACGCGGCGCCGCACTCCGGGGAACCGATTGCCGGCTGCATCTGCCGCCATCAGGCACCATCGCTCCGGCACGGCCTGCACGGCCCGCATCCCGCGCCCTTCCGTCGAAGCATCTCCTGCCAGCTTCAGTCTACCCGTTTTTTTCCCGCAAGTGTAACCTCTTCCATGCAAAGCATGACGGGGCATGGACCAGGTGGTTTGTTCTCGGCTACTGTCCGCGGTCCGTCAACTGCGGCAAAGCAAACGGGGGTTGAAGATGCAAACAGCTACACCTTCACTCACTGTTTCTTTGGGCAAGCATGTCATTCTGGAATGCTACGATTGTGACCTTGAGACCTTGTGCAACGCCGAGTTGCTCGAGGCGATATTCCTGGAATCAGCCGAGAAATCCGGAGCGACTATCATGGGGTCGAGCTTCAAGAAGTTCGATCCCCAAGGCATCAGCGGCGTCGTCATCATCGCCGAAAGCCACTTCACCGTCCACACCTGGCCCGAGTACCGCTATGCCGCGATCGACATGTTCACCTGCGGCTCGCGGATCAACTTCGAGACGGCGAAGGACGTCTTCCGCCGCCGCCTGAAGTGCAGGAAGATGGTGGTGGCCGGCGAGCTCGACCGCGGCATCGTCGTGGATGACCAGCTCACCCACGCCCAGCCCATGGAGTTCTTCAAGTCCCGCGCCACCCAATCATGGAAGACCAAATTCCAGAATGAAAGCGCCTGGGGCCTGCTCACCTCCATCGACGTGCATCACTGCGATCCCGCGCTCATCCGCGACGGCGAAGCCATCAAGCGATTCACCGTCGAGCTGTGCGATCTCATCGGCATGAAGCGCTACGGCGACCCCGTGGTGGTCGACTTCGGCGAAGACGAACGCGTCGCCGGGTTCAGCATGACGCAGCTCATCGAGACGTCGCTGATCTCCGGCCACTTCGCCAACCAGTCGAACAACGCCTACGTCGACATCTTCAGTTGCAAGTATTACGAGCCCGCGGAGGCCGCAAACTTCTGCGTCACCTTCTTCAAGGGCAGCAACTACACGATGAACGTCACCATGAGGAAGTGACGGAAGGCGGCTTTGGGCTTTAGGCTTTGGGCTTGGGGGCTCCGGTAGTCCACTTGGTCCACTTGGTTCACTTCGTCCACTTGGCTCACTGAATTGCGGAGCCCTGCGCAAACAAGACAGATTCCGGAGATAGCACTGATGTGTGGCGACGACACCACCTGGTTCCGCGAGAAAACGCCGTTTGAAGGCGGCAGGTCCCTCGGGATCAGGATCAAGCAGAAGCTGGTCGAAAAGCAGTCGAAGTTCCAGAAAATCGAGATCTACGACACCGTATCGGTGGGCAGAATGCTCGTGCTGGACGACGTGATCCAGCTCACGGAAGCCGACGAGTTTCCCTATCACGAGATGTTCGTGCATCCCGCGATGAACGTCCATCCCGACCCGAAGTCGATCCTCGTGGTGGGCGGGGGCGACGGCGGCGTGCTGCGCGAAGTAAACAAGTATCCCGGCGCACAACGCATCGACATCTGCGAGATCGACGGCGACGTGATCGAGCTCTCCAGGCAGTACCTCCCGTTCACCGCCTGCGGCTACAACGACCCCCGCGTGAAAGCCTACGTGGAGGACGGCGCCGATTTCATGAAACGCATGAAAGGCGCCTACGACCTGATCCTGGTCGACTCGTCCGACCCGATCGGCCCGGCCGAGGTGCTCTTCAAGCAGGAGTTCTTCGAGACCTGCAAGATTGCCCTGAAGCCGGATGGCGCGATCATCACCCAGTGCGAGTCGATCTTCCTCCACCTGCACGTCATCGAAAACGTGACCGCCGCGTGCTGCAAGCTCTTCAGGCACGTGGAGTACATGAACGTCCTGGTGCCCACGTATCCGTCGGGGATGATCGGCCAGATGGTCTGCTCGCAGGGACCGGCGTATTCGGTGCCGAGGCGGCAGATCCCCCACGCCATCCAGCAGACGCTGAAGTACTACACGCCCGAGCTGCACAGGGCGGCGTTCGCTCTGCCGCGGTTTGCCGAGCAGAAGATCCACAGGCAGTAGAAGAAGGCTACAGGGCGCCAGGCTGCAGGCTACAGGGTCGGCGAAGTCCGCACTCGTGATTCACCCATCAAACCGGCCGATGCGAGAAACCTCTTGCATCGGCCGGTTCTCTTCCTCTTCACCCTCTTCATCCTGTTACCCCCTCTTCATCCCATTCATCCCTGTTAAAGCCTTCTTCACCCTCTGCATCCTCTTCATCCTGTCCATCCTGTTACCCTCATCCCGGAACTTCAGGGCTTGAATTTTCCGCCAGAAACGATATATAGGAATAGAGGAGTTTTTTGGCGCAGCCGACCCGTTGAGACCACGGAGGAGTCCTCGCGATGAAGATGATTTCAGCCTTTCTCGCCGCCGCATGCCTGTTCATGTCGAGTAGTCTTGCCGCCACGCTGATCATCGAAGGCCCGGCCGAGCGCGGCGAAGGCCCCCTGCCCGCTGGAGCCGGCACCGTCACGTTTGACTTCTACGTCGAGGACGTAACCGACTTCGGCGCCATCCAGTTGACCCTCCGCCACGCCCGGCCCGACGGCAGCGACCCCGGCGTCTTCCTGATCAGCACGCAGAACGGCAATCCGCTGTTCAGCAACCTCGCCATCGTTCATAACGCCGAAACTTTTCCATCGGTGTTCCCCATCTACTCTGGTGATCGAGAAATGGCAGGTCTCCTGCTCATGGAGGACGTTCACCTGCAGCAAAAAACCTGGCTGATGACGATCACCTATGACTACATGGCCAGGGAAGGGGACGTATTTGTCGTCGGGCCTGATACGAATGACATCGTCATGGTCGGACAGGAGGGTGTGATTCCCTGTGAGCCCACGTTCGCAGTCGTCCACGTTGGGGGCAATCATTCAGCCCCAGTGCTGCGTAGGCTTGAAGTGCAATCCTTCGGCGCCAGTCTAGTC
>DATKYA010000573.1:0-2556 GCA_035528775.1 Planctomycetota bacterium
CGATGAAAGTTGCCATTCTCGCGGGCGGAGTGGGGTCGCGGCTCGCCGAGGAAACCGACGTCAAGCCCAAGCCAATGGTCGAGATCGGCGGCAGGCCGATCCTCTGGCACATCATGATGCACTACTCCTTCTACGGTCACAACGAGTTCGTGATCGCGCTCGGCTACAAGGGCGAGTACATCAAGAAGTACATGATCGACTTCTGTTCGCTTCAGTCCAACCTCACGGTGAAGCTCCGCAGCGGCGAGATTGTCAAGCACGGGGCCGATCAGCCCGACTGGACGGTGGACCTCGTGGACACGGGCATCGACACACTGACGGGCGGCAGGATCAAGCGGCTGGCTCCGTACATGGGAAACGGCACGTTCATGTGCACGTGGGGCGATGGTGTGTCGAACGTGAACCTGGACGAGTTGGCGGCGTTCCACCGGCGGCATGGCAAGCTGGCCACGGTGACGGCCGTGCGGCCGCCTGCCCGGTTCGGCCACCTGGTATTCGACGGCGAACGCGTGGCAGAGTTCTCCGAAAAACCGCAGACGCAGGAAGGCTGGATCAACGGCGCGTTCTTTGTGCTCGAGCCGAAGGTGTTCGACTACGTCGACGGCGATTCCACGCAGTGGGAGAAGGAACCGATGGAGCGCCTGGCCGCCGACGGCCAACTGATGGCCTACCGCCACGACGGCTTCTGGCAGTGCATGGACACGCTGCGAGACAAACGGCTGCTGCAGGATTTGTGGGACAAGGGCAACCCGCCTTGGAAGATTTGGGAGTGATGCCAATGCGAGTGCTTGTGACCGGCCACCTCGGCTACATCGGGACCGCCATGACCCCGATGATGCTGAACGAGGGCTTCGACGTCGTCGGGCTGGACAGCGATCTGTATTCGCGGTGTACGTTCGGCGAGGGGATCGTGGACGTGCCAACGATCAGGAAGGACGTCCGCGACGTGGAGCCCGACGACCTGAAGGGGTTCGACGCGGTGTGCCATCTGGCGGGGCTGTCGAACGACCCGCTTGGCAACCTCAATCCTGAGCTGACCTACGAAATCAACTACCACGCATCGGTTCGGCTGGCCGAGCTCGCCCGGGATGCTGGCGTGCGGCGGTTCGTGTTTTCGTCGTCGTGCAGCAATTACGGCGCGTCGGGCGACCAGATCCTGACGGAGACGTCGGCGTTCAACCCGGTGACGCCCTACGGCGAGTCGAAGGTGCTGGTGGAACGGGACGTATCGGCGATGGCCAACGACGGCTTCTCCCCGACGTTTTTGCGCAACGCCACCGCATACGGAGTCTCGCCGCGGCTGCGATTCGACCTTGTGCTCAACAATCTGGTGGCGTGGGCGTACACCACGGGCCAGGTGATGCTGAAGAGCGACGGCAGCCCGTGGCGGCCCATAGTGCACATCGAGGACATCGCCCAGGCGTTCATCGTGGTGCTGAAGGCTGCGCGCGAGGCGGTGCACAACGAGGCGTTCAACGTGGGAGCCACGAGCGAGAACTACCGCATCCGCGAGCTGGCCGAGATCGTGGCGGAGACCGTGCCGGGCTGCCACCTGGAGTTTGCACCGGGTGCCTCGCCCGACAAGCGCTGCTACCGCGTGAACTGCGACAAGATCACGGGGTTGGGATTCCAGGCGAAGTGGAGCGCGCGACGGGGTGCACGGCAGCTCCACGATGCCTACAAATATACGGGCGTAACGCTCGAGGAATTCGAAGGCCCGAAGTACCAGCGCATCGGCCACATCAGGCAGTTGCTGGCCGAAGGCGTGCTCGATGCAGACTTGCGTTACCAGGTGCAGGTCATGGCATGATGGGATGAAGGGATGATGAGATGAAGAGATGAAAGGATGAAGGCATTCGGGGGAGCAGACGAGCGGTTTCACATGGTCGCATCATCCGCTCATCCCTTCATCCGCTCATCCCCTCATCCCTTCATCGCATCATCGGGTATCTGACCCCGCAGCCCGCAGCCCGCTGCCTGATGCCTGTCAAGAAAGGAGCTCGAGATCGTCATGTTCGTAAATGATCCCGGTTTTGCTGAGAAATGCCAGCGGATGCCGTGCCGGTCGTGCGGACGCCAGGGCCTGCTGCCGGTGCTGGACCTGGGGCTGATGCCGCTGTCCGACGGCCTGCTCACCGCGGAGCAACTGGCGGCGGGAGCCGAGCGGACCTATCCGCTCGAGCTGGCATACTGCCCGGTCTGTTCGCTGGTGCAGATCCTGGAGACGGTGCCGCCGGAGACGCTGTTTTGCGAGGACTACCCGTATTTCTCGTCGTTCTCGGATGCGCTGCTGGAGCATTCCCGCAAGAACGCGTTGGCCCTGATCGAGAGCCGGCAGCTCGACGCCAACAGCCTCGTCGTCGAGCTCGCCAGCAACGACGGCTACCTGCTGAAGAACTTCGTCGAGCGGGGGATTCCCGTGCTGGGGATCGATCCGGCGGATGGGCCGGTGAAGGCCGCCATGAAGATCGGCGTGCCCACCATGTGCACGTTCTTCACGAAGGACCTGGCCGCCACGCTCCGCAAGGAGGGCAAGGTGGCCGACGTGATCATCGC
>DATKYA010000574.1:0-2857 GCA_035528775.1 Planctomycetota bacterium
CGGGCTCCCTCATGATAGTATCTTCGGAATCAGGCGGACGGCGGGAACGGCATGATCCGGATGCGCCGCGTTCCATCCACGCGCCGCCGCTCACCAATTTTTACATTTGGCACGCTTGACAAATCCCGCCGAATACGGTAAAATCAGTCAGAGGTGATTTGCCATGGCCATGATAACGTTCAAATGCCGGGAGTGCGGGAAGAGGCTGTTCGTGAAAGGGCAGCTTGCAGGCAGACGCACCCAGTGCCCCCGGTGCTATAAATATCTTGCCGTACCGATGATGTCGGACCGCAACTTCCACATCCGCGGGATCGGCATGGCCCTGCTTACCGGGCTGATCGTGGTCGCGGTGGTGTGGATCGTCTATTTCATCAAGAACGGCTGGAAGTGAAATCAATCTTGACGGGCCGCAACGGATGGCTTGGCGAGAGCGCGCCGCCGTCTCCCACCGACCATGCTTCACGGATACAAATCCGGAAACATGCACCCCTACTGCATCGTCAGCAGGAAGATCGCCATCTGAAGGGAATTGTGACAGACGTGGAAGACGCTGCACGATACGAGCGAGTGCGTCTTCTCGAACAGGAACGCCATCGCCACGCCGAGCACGAAGATCGGGAGGATTTCTGACAAGCCCTGGTGGATGAGGGCAAACAGCAGGCCGTTGAGCACGATCGCCGTCGCGGCCGGCAGCTTGCGCCTGAGCGCGGGATACAGAAATCCCCGGAAGAACACCTCCTCGGTCACCGGGCCGATCAACACCACGGTGATGATGATCAGCCATTTCAGCCAGGGCTGGCCGGTTTCCTTGAAAGCCGGGAAAACCGGGTTGTAGCGAGGCTCGATCCCCAGCTTGCCGAGCGACCACACCACGAGCGCCATCACGCCATAGAACACCGGCAGCACCGCAAGCCAGCCAAAGATGCCGTGCAGCAGATTGCGCAACCAGTGCCGCCGGGTGAATCCCATCGACCGTGCCGACCCGCCCCGTGCACCGACAAACGCAATCGCGAGTGCGACAATCCCCACGTGCAGGATGAGTGTGTAGACGATGATGGCCTGAGCGCTCGTTTCGTCGACGGCAAGGCGTCCTTCCGTGATCAGCCCCGCCACGGCCAGGCCCGCATTGGCCAGGGCGCTCGACCCGAGATAGGAGGCCGCCGCGGCCCGGGCGACATCCCAGAGATTCCACGCGGGCGGCTCGGTATCCGTCTTCCGAAACAAACCCACGCCGGAGATCATCCCTGCGGCGTAGCCAAACAACAGGAGCGCGCCGCCCGAGAGCATCACGATGATGATGCGGACGTATTTGCCGGCGAGTTCGGGGGTCTGCATCTCGCCGCCCTCGCCGGTGATAGTTTGGTAGACGTTGGTGGCGAACGCGAGCAGAAATGAAATGGCGGCGATGAGCACGATCACCGACCAGATCGCATCACGCCGCCATTGTTTTTCGGGAACACCTTCCATGGCATGGTCATTCAGATGTAGGGGCGGACGGCGTCCGCCCCGGGGCACACGCCGTGTGCCCCTACATGATCCTGTTGGGTGCTTTGAGATAGTTTCCTAGTACGATAGTGCCGACCACAGCGAGTCGTCGGCCAGGCGTGCCCCAATATCCACGCCATAAGCTTCGGCGATGGGTTGCAGGATTTCAGGATGATTCTTCCATACGGTTCGCGCGGCGGCTCGGACGACCTGCACGCCCTTGGCGGTCATGCGGCCCATGGGCGGGCGCATCGTGCCGGCGGGCATGCCCAGCCCGTTCATCAGCGTCTTGACGGCGGCGGGGTTGCGGAATTTGTCCTTCACCTGCCGCGTGGTGCCGTCGGGCATCTGGCGTTCCTGCTGAACGGTAACGGTGACGATGCCGAACAGCGGAGCGAGCGCGTCGCGCAGTGCCTGGGCCTTCGCCGCGTTGCCCTTCAGGCATGCCTTGGTCATGGCGGTCACGGCGGCGGGCGCCACGTTGCTCATCACGGAGATCACGCCCGATGCCGAGATGGCGGGATCGGTCATCATCGTGAAGGTGAGGTCGTCGTCGCCGGACAGGATGGAGAAGGCGCTGCCGGCGAGCTTGCGGGTAAGCTTCACGCGCTCGAGGTCGCCGGTGGCTTCCTTGACGGCGCGGACGTTCGGGAACTCGGCGGCAAGGATCACGAGGTCTTCGGGCGACATCGCGCAGCCCGTGCGGCCCGGGATGATGTAGGGGATGACGTCGACCTGCGGGCAGGCCTTGGCGATGCGGGCGTGGTATTCCTGGCGCAGCTCGAGCGACGACGGCCCGTTGTAGTAGCAGTCCACCAGCAGCACGGCATCCGCGCCGGACGCGGCGGCGTGCTTGGACGCCTCCAGGGCCTCGTCGGTCGCATTGCTGCCGGTGCCCGCGATCACCACGCACTTGCCGCGAGCCAGCCGGATCGACTTGTCGATCACGCCGTTGTGCTCGCGCCAGTCGAGTGTGGGCGACTCGCCGGTCGTGCCGACGGCGACGATCCCGGTGATTCCCTGGTCGATCTGGAACCGCAGGTTCTTCTCGAGGCCATCCCAGTCCACGTGTCCGTCGTGCCGCATCGGCGTCACAATCGCCGTGTAGGCACCTTCGTACGAGAAACCAGCCATGAGCGAGACTCCGGAACGATGAACGATGAACGAAGAGTACGAGATCACCCCGGCAATCGCATGCGGGCCGGCAATCGTCCCCATTCATCGTTCTGCGCTGAAGACGTGCCGGCGGCATATCCGAGGTGGTATGCGCTGATGGCAATTCATGTTAGCAGGATATGTCGCCGTTTTCAAGGGCTAACGTCACTTGCCGCGGGATGGGTGCGGACACGAGGTTGGCCCCTACGGCTCGTTG
>DATKYA010000575.1:0-2929 GCA_035528775.1 Planctomycetota bacterium
ATCTGCTTGGTTATGCTGGCCTGAGGGGCGTTGGCAGCTTCCTCCAGTTTATCGGCCGCCGCCGGCTTGGCTTCCGCGAGTACCACGGATCGCAACGCCCTGATCCTCGCCACCACGGTGTAGCCGCGGGCGTCGAGGAACGCTGAGAGATCATTGATGCACTTGCTCACGTCGTCCGCCTCGATCACGAGATCGAAACCGGCGGCTTCGGCATAACCGGCCTTGCGCTCGAGCTTGGCGCCCGCGATGGCGCCGGCGTTGCCCTTCGGCTGGAATGCGTCGGCTTTCGTCTGGCCGAGTGCCATCACGGGCTGTTCGGCCGCCGGGATTCCGCGGGTCTGTTCGGCGCCCTGCTGGACCTGAGCCACCTCGGCTTCGGGCCTGGCGGCGGAATGGACGAGGGCGTCCTTCGCGAGCAACCCGGAATCGAGTTTGGTTTTTGCCTCCGTGGCCGGGCCTGCCGGTGCGGGTTTCTCGGCCGCCTTCGCGGTGCCGTATTCATACTCGTAATCGTCGCCGGCGCGCTTGCGGGCGTCCGCGAGCGGCTGCCGGGGCTCGGCCGGAGCCTTGAATTCGGCCGCAGGCGCCGCCGACGGGGCTGCCGACGACGATACCCTCGCGGTATCATTCGCGCGCTGGGGAGCCGACTTCTGCAGCGTCTTCATGTACACGCCGAACGCGCACACCACGATCAGGATCGACGCGGCCATGGCGCCGTAGCGGAACATCCACCGGCGCCAGAGGCTGCCGGGCGCGTTCTCGCGGGCGATCTCGGCCGCCACCTTCGCGCCAAGCCCGGCCGGAGCCGCCACCTGCGGCAGCGTACGGACCGCGCGAATCACCCGCTCCTGCTCGGCAAGCTCGGCCTGGCACGCGTCGCACCCGGCGAGATGCTCCTCCAGCCGGTGCTTCTCGGCCGGCGCAAGCTCGCCGTCGAGGTATTCCATTATGAGCTGTTTGGAGTCGTGGCAGTTCATGGCAGTTGGGAGTTAAGAGTTAAGAGTTCAAAGTTGGAGGAAAGCGACAAGTCGGGAATTCAGGAAGTTGAGAAGCCAGAGATGAAGAAGCAGGAGTCACTTCTTTCATTCCTGCCTTCCCATCTTCCCATCTTCTTTCATTCTTGTCTTCTTGTCTTCTTAACTTCTTATCTTCTTATCTTCTCCCCTTCGTGTCTTCGTGTCTTCGTGTCAAAACAAACCACTAGTCTGTCAACATCTCTCGCAGTTTTTCGCGAGCTCGGAACAATCTGGACTTTACGGTTCCCAGCGAGATCTGCATCATTGCGGCGATCTCGGTGTAGTTGCGGCCTTCGATATCCTTGAGCACCACCACCATCCGGGAGTCGTGGGGGAGGCGCTGGAGTGCCTCTTCGGCCCGACAATACTCCTCGCGCGTCTCGGCGACCTCCGACGGCAGCGGCTCGGGATCGGTCGGGTCGTTCCCGGAGGGCGGGTCGTCGTCGGGATCGCCCCCCGTGCCCGCGGCCAGCGGCACGTGCTCCTTGCGTGCCTTCAGCGAGCGCCCCCGGCTCCTGCATGTATTTACGGCAATCGTGTAGAGCCAGGTATAGAACGCCGCGCTCCCGCGGAACGTGTCGATCGCACGATACGCCTTCAGGAACACGTCCTGCACCACGTCCGCGGCGTCCTGGTAATCCCCGACCATTCGGTACACGCCGTTGAACAGCGGGTCCTGGTACTTCCGCACCAGGATGCCGAACGCCGAGGAATCACCCAGGCGGCATCGTCGAATCAGAGCGGCATCATCGTCGGGAGCTTTCACCTGAATGCCTCTCCACAGTATTTGACGCACCCACGGACGGAAAGGTTCCCGCAAAAAAGGGGTACAGGTACACGGGTTACAGGCGACGGGCTGCAAGGTTGTACGGGTGTCTGGGAAGGGCGAACACGACGGTTCGCCCCTACCGGATATCAGCCGCAATATGAACATCCGTGCGGCGGTGAACCTTGTTCTCGCCGCCGCCCGAACCGGAAGACCGTTACGCGTCGTAGGCGAACCGTCGTGTTCGCCCACGTACGAATCCTCATACACCTTCGATTCGCCGTAGGGGCGAACCGTCGTGTTCGCCCTCGTCCGAATGCCCAAACCAACCCTCAATTGCCCCTACAGACGTCGACCCGGCGTCCCTGCAGCCTGCAGCCTGTCGTTGCTTCAGCCGATTTCCTTCATCACTGCTTCGGCGGCTTTCTTGCCGGAAAGCAACATGGAGCCGAAGGTCGGCCCCATCCGCGGCAGGCCATAGAGGGTGCTCACTGCCATGCCGCAGACGATCAGGCCGGGATGGGCCGGGCCGGTGTGCTCGACGACGGCGCCTTCGGATTCTTCGACCCACATGGCGCCGAAGCCGATGGTCTTGATCATCCCGCGGCGCTCGAGGCACTTGACCACGGCGGCATCGTGCCCGGTGGCGTCGACCACCACCTTGCTTTCCATCGCCACGGGGTCGACGCAGGTGATTTCGCGGGGCATCGCCTGCACGGGCGTCCAGTTGATCACTACGCCGCTCACGCGGCCGCCTTCGCGCAGCACCACGTCGTCGACGGTGGTGAGGCTTGCGAACTTCACGCCGGCGTCGCAGGCGGCGGCGATGAGCTTGGAGCAGGCGTGGGGGCCGTCGGCCACGCACAGGCCCTTGATCGGCTCCTCGTAGGGCACGCCGAGCTCCTCGAGCTGCTCGTTGGCGGGCCTGCGCACGGTCACCTTGTTCATCAGGTAGCCGCCGATCCAGAATCCGCCGCCCAGGTAGTTGTTGCGCTCGACGATCAGTACCTTTATGCCCTTGCTGGCCAGCTCCTTGCCGCAGTAGAGCCCGCTGGGCCCCGCACCCACGATGATGCAGTCGCTGTCGGCGTAGGCTTCGAACTGCCTGAGGAAGCTGCCCACGATCGCCTTGGTCACATCCTTTTCA
>DATKYA010000576.1:0-3075 GCA_035528775.1 Planctomycetota bacterium
CAGGTGCTGCTCGGGCGTGCCGAAATCGCCCTTCAACCCGCAGCGGCCGTTCACCAGGATGCCCGGCTGCAGCGAGCGGACCATCGCGTTCAGCTTCTCCGCCTGCCAGCCGGCGCCGTCGAACGGCCACCAGCCGTCGTACCACATCGTGTCGATCTTGCCGTAGTTGGTCATGATCTCGCGAATCTGGCCGTGCGCGAAGTCGATGAACCGCTGGTAGCATTCGGCGGGCCGCTCGAGCGCGTCGACCGCGTTGGGCGAGATCGACCAGTCGTTCAGCGAGTGATACAGGCACACGCGCAGGCCGTGCTTGCGGCAGGCCGCCACGAACTCCGCCACGAGGTCGCGGCGGGCAGCAGATTTCGGCGCGGTGAAATCCGTCAGCTTCGAGTCGTACAGGCAGAAGCCGTCGTGATGCTTCGTAGTGAGCACAGCGTATCGCATTCCCCAGCGTTTCGCGCGGCCGATCAGGTCATCGGCGTCGAATTTCTCCGCGGTGAACTGCCCGGCCAGCTTGCGATACTCATCGACCGGGATGCGCTCCTTGTTCATCACCCATTCGCCGCGTCCGAGCAGCGAATACAGGCCGTAGTGGATGAACAGGCCGTAGCGGGCTTCGAGGAACCATTGGAGATCGGGTTTGTGGAGAGGGGCTTTGGGCATTGGGCTATGGGCTTTCGGATAAGAAGGCTACAGGCTACAGGGTCACAGAAGCTTGGCTCGTCCATTCCGTCCATTCCGTCCATTCTGTCCATTTCACATGCGGATATTATAGTGAGCTGGATGCCGAAAAACAAGACGAAGAACCCGCCAGGAGCGCGTGACTGCCAGTGGGGTGGAAGTTCCTGTTGCATTCATCCCGGCGAACGGTAGAATCAGAAATGTGCAACCGGGGCGAATGCACCGGTCGTGCCCATACCGCAACCTGTCCGAAAGCCGAGAGGAACCACACATGAAAGCCAAGGACGTTCTGGAGCATTTCCTGTCACGTGCCGACTATGTGAACCGCCAGAAGACGGTGGACCGCATCATCGCGGGCAATCCCGAGAAGGACGTCGATCGCTGCATCGTCACCTGGATGCCGAGCTTCCGCGCCTTGCGGACCATGGCTGACCGCGGCATCTCCCTGATGGTCTGCCACGAGCCGACCTTCTGGAATCACGTGGACGACCGGCCCACGAACGACGCCATCGGCGTGCAGAAGCAGCGGTTCATCGCGGAGCACGACATCGTGATCATCCGCAATCACGACTGCTGGGACCGCTGGCCCGACCTCGGCATCCCGTGGGCGTGGGCGAAGTTCCTCGGGTTCGCCCGCGGGCCGGTCAGCATCGGGGCCAACGGCTACCAGCACCGGTACGACATCGAGCCGGTCGCGCTGGACGACTTCGCCCGGCAGATGGCCGCACGCTGCGCCGGCTTCGGCGAGCCGATGGTGCAGGTCACCGGGAATGGCAACACGCGCATATCGAAGATCGGCGTTGGCACCGGCTGCGGTTGCGGCATCGAAGCCTACATCGAGATGGGCTGCGACTGCTCGATCGTCTGCGACGACGGCTCCTGCTACTGGGCCGGTATCCAGCGGGCCGACGATCTGGGCCATCCCGTCATCCGCGTGAACCACGGCACATCCGAGGAGCCCGGGATGGTCACCCTCACGCACTACATCAACGAAAACCTGCCGGGCCTGCACGCGGAGCATTTGGCACATGGGAGCACGTTCAGGCTGGTGGGGTGAGAGGGGTGGTTGTCTGATATAAGGACGAAGAGGGCGGGCCCCCTCACTCGCATTTCGTATTCAGCTTGTTCCTCACCGCGATCAAATCCGAGATGTTGATCGCTCCGTCCTCGTTCACGTCGGCCTTGCGGTCGGCGTCGGTGGCGATGCTGTTGCCGAGGCGGCCGCGAATGAAGATGAGGTCGAGGATGTTGACCCGGCAGTCGCCGTTGGTGTCGCCGGGGAGGACGCACGGGCACTGCACTTGCACGTCCACCGGCACGCCGATGATCTGCGCGGAGTCGGGCGGGGCGCCGGTGATGCTGAAGCACGCCTTGATGACGGCCCGCTGCTCCTGAGCGGGGGCCTTCACGCTAAATGCGAACGCCTGCTGGCCGCTCGGCAGCGGGGCGGTGCGGCCTTCGCGTATGCCCAGATCAGGTTTCCCCCAGCCGGGCGGCAGAATCAGGTCGATGCTGCCCGGCGTGCCGCCGGGCGAGAGGTCGATGCACGTTGCCGTGACGGTGAACTCCGAGCCGGTCGCGGCGGTGACGGGGGCGTCGATGCCGAGAACGGGCCGCATGTCCCGGGCGAGCAGCAGCAGGGCCGCCGAGCTCACCGTGCCGACGTTGATCCGGGCGGTAGTGCCGCCGGTCGTGTCAATCGGCAGCAGCCGCGGCACACTGCTGATCCTGCCGTTGGCCACCGTGGTGGGACTGAGCAGGCACGCGGCCGTCAATCCGTCGACCTGCGCGGCGTCGAACGAGACCTGCACGTTGGTGATCGGCGCGGGCGGCACGCCCTTGTCGGGCGGCACGGCGAACACGAGCGCCTGGTTCCCGCGGGCGTCGGCGAGCAGGCCGGCATCCAGCATATCGCTGCCGCTGTGCGTGATGGTGAATGGCGCGGGTACGACCGGCTCGATCCGCGATTTGAGGAACGTGCGAATCCCCGGCCCGGCCCAGCCGTCGCCATACGGTTCGCTCACGCCGGCCGCGATGAAGATGGCGGTGCCGGTGCCCACGGTGTTCACGGTAACGGCCGGCTTGCCGTCGGGGAACGTGCCGATCACGGATGCGCCTGCCGGCTCGATCTCGCTGCGGAAGCGTGCGGCCGAGATGGACACGCCGCCGACGTTGGGCGCCTTCACGTTCGCACCGCTGGTGCTGAGCACGTGCATGCCGAACAGCGCGTCCAGGCCGCAGCCGGGCCGCGTGGCGTGCTGACGGCCGGCCAGGTCCACCTCGCCAAGCGGAGCCTCGGCGATCAGCAGGCCGCCGCCCTGCACGAACTCGTTGAGCTTGCCGGCGAGCGAATCGTCGATCATCACGGGGTTCGTGAGCGCGAGCACGCGATAG
>DATKYA010000577.1:0-3924 GCA_035528775.1 Planctomycetota bacterium
CGCCGAGCACTACGACGGCATGAAGCGCTACATCGCCTCGCTCACCGAACTCGCCGATAACGGCATCGTGTCGTTCGGCCTGGGCGACTGGTGTCCGCCGGTCGGCGGAGCGGGCGACCACAAGTGCCCCACCGCCGTCACCTCCACCGCCTACTACCAGGCGTACACCGCACTGGTGTCGAAGATCGCCGGCATCCTCGGCAAGGCGGCCGACGAGCGCGCGTACGCCACGCTCGCCGAAGACATCCGCAAGGCATTCCTCGCGAAGTTCCACGATTCCGCCACCGGCGTTGTGGCCGACGGCGGCCAGACCTCGCAGGCCTGCGCCCTCTTCCACGGACTTGTCCGCGCCGACGACCGCGAGAAGGTGCTCGCCAGGCTGCTGGCCGAAGTCGACCGCTGCGACGGCCACATCGACTGCGGCATCCTGGGCGCGAAATACGTGATGCAGGCGCTCAGCGACGCCGGCCGCGTCGACGCCGCCTTCCGCATCGCGTCGCAGACCACCTTCCCGAGCTGGGGCCACTGGATCGAGCAGGGCGCCACCACGCTGTGGGAGCAGTGGAACGGCTCAAGCTCCCGCAACCACCACATGTTCAGCGACGTCAGCGCCTGGTTCTACAAGGCCCTCGCCGGCATCAACGTCGACCCCGCCGCGCCCGGTTTCGCGCACGTCGTCATCCGGCCGGTCCCGGTGAAGGGCCTGCAATGGGCACGCGGCGAGCACCGGTCGATGCGCGGCCTCATCGCGTCCTCCTGGCGCAAGGAAAACGGCAAGTTCACCCTCGACGTGACCATCCCCGCCAATACCACCGCCACCGTCTTCGTGCCCTCATCAAACCCGAAGACCGTGAAGGTCGACGGCAAGCAGGCGAGGCGGGTGGCGGGGGTAACGGCAGTACGAGTGGAAGAGGGAATGGCAGTGGTTGAGGTGGGGTCGGGGGGGTATGAGTTTGAGGGGGAGTGGGAGGAGTAGCGACAGCCTCTGAGAGATCGACGCGGAAGACGGAAGCGTCCGCTGTGCTCCCCCCACCGAGTTCATCTCGGTGGAGGAGTGACTGAACAGCGAGAGAAGGCACGTCGTCGTCTTCCCCCCACCGAGTTCACTTCGGTGGAGGAGTGACTCGAACGGGCAAGTCATCGCGCCACCGGGATGAACCCGGCGGGGGCGATGTACTGGGCTGGTGACCCTTCTCGCTGATCAGTCATCCCTCCCACCGGCATAAAGCCGGCGGTGGGGGACAGTTTCAGCGACTGCACGACTGATAGGCTGATTTGGGCCATCGAAAACACGAATTGATGGGATGAACAATGCGAGTCGCAGCACTTTGCCGGGGTCTTCTGGCAGGCAGCCTGGTTTTCGTGCCGTTGGGAGTCCTGTGGATCCTGTCGGTGGTCGGGCTTGCGCTGCTTTCCGCTGGCGGCACTGATAAAGGGGAGTACACTACTGTTCTTCTGGGGGCATCGTTCTGCACCGTAGTATGCGTGCCCTTGCTGATTGCCGAATACTTCTCCGTCTTCCGGCGTTCCATCAACGCTACGCTTGTCATCAGCGTCTTCTTTCTCTGGTTTGCGGCCAATGGAATTCTGGGGTTGGTCGGATTGCTCGCGGGGGACGGCGATTCGAGCGATTGGATCACGATACTGGGATTCTCGGTCGTGGTGGCTTACATGGCGATTGTCGGCTTTGTGCATCTGCGACGCTGGCGTGCCTTCAAGAAGAACGCCAGCGCCCGACCGCCTGCTGTCTGAGATCTGATGCCGGCTTCTTTAGCCCCAAGCCTTCCCTCGCTCACTTCCCCTCCCTCATTATCCCCTCAATGATTGCTTTCAGATCCTCCGCCGTCTTCCCCTCCTGCGCCACCGCCACAAACGGCTTCCCCTCATCGCACGCCGCCACGACCGACGGGTCGATCGGCAGCCTTCCGAGGAATGGCACACCCATCTGCGCGGCCATTTGCTCGCCGCCGCCGGTCTTGAACAGCTCGATCCGGCCGCTGCAATGCGGGCAGACCAGTCCGCTCATGTTCTCGATCACGCCCAGCACGTCGAGCTTCACGGACCGGCAGAACGTGATGGAGCGGCGGACGTCGGAGACGGAGACGTTTTGCGGGGTGGTGACGACGACGGCCCGTGCGCCGGGGATGCTCTGCGCCACCTACAGCGGCTCGTCGCCCGTGCCCGGCGGCGAATCGACGATCAGGTAGTCGAGCTCGCCCCAGCAGACGTGCCCGATGAACTGCTTGATGGCTCCGATCTTCATCGGCCCGCGCCAGATGATGGCGTCGTCGCGGTTCTTGAGGAAGAAATCGATCGACATCACGCGCAGCGGCTGTGAACCGGCGGTGCCGATCTCGTAGAACAGCGGCCGGATCAGCGATCCGCCCGACGCGACCGGCACTCCGCCCGCCAGCCCGAGCATGCCGGGGATGGACGGCCCGTGGAGGTCGACGTCCATCAGGCCGACTTTCAGCCCGCGCATGGCGAGGCCCACGGCCACGTTCACGGCCACCGTGCTCTTGCCCACTCCGCCCTTGCCGCTTATGATCAGCAGCTTGTTCCTGATCCGCGAAAGGTTGGCTTCCATCAGGCCTTGGAGCGCGTCGGGGGAGGATGCCTTCGCTCCGCAGGTGCCATCGGCCCGGGCGTGGGCGCAGCCGGAGCACGCCGACTTCTCGGATTTCCTTTGCGATGTGTTGTTCATGGTGAATCAAGCCTCGTATGGTTGTCGCGAGCGGAATCCGCCGGGGCCGGCTCCGCGCGCGAGTTGAGTGCAGGAAATCTCTGCGCCCGATTGAACAACAGGACGCCGCCGCGCTGCGCCCGGGAAACCGGTATCATGCAGCGGCCGTTGCGCGCCCGGCGACCTAGAACAGCGGCCGCACGAAAGATGCTAACACGTGCGTCACGCAGAATCAAGCCGTGAATTCGGGCTTCGACGTGCCGATACTGTACTGACAATACCATCAGCGCGGGCAGTGGGGAAGCCCCCGGTTTCCGAGGATCGCTCGATCATGAAAATTGAGCACATCAACCCGTTTATCGTAGGCATGACCAGCGTGTTTGAGGAGAAGGTCGGGGTGAAGCCGCGCAAGTCGAACCTCGGCCTGAAGACCGGCTATCAGCCCTCGCACGACGTCTCCGCGGTGATCGGCCTCTCCGGCAATGCGTTCGGCTCGGTGGTGCTGAGCTTTCCGCGTGAAGCCGCCCAGAAGATCGTCTTCAAGATGCTCGGCACCGAAGAAATGTCGGAAGATTCCCTCGCGGACGGCATCGGGGAGCTTGCCAATATGGTCGCCGGCTCCGCGAAAGCCATTCTCGCCGACAGCGGGGTCAGGACGTTCATATCCATCCCGCGGGTCGTGCTCGGCCAGGCTCACTACATCTATCGGCCGAGGGAAGTGCCGTGCGTGGAGATCGCGTTCGACACCGATCTGGGCGCGGTGACGCTCGAGATCTGCCTGAAAGTACTCCAGGAGACGCCAACGCCCGCCGCCAGCAAGACAGTGGGGTGAGAGCAAGAAGAGGAGAAGTCAAGAAGGGAAGAAGCCATCCTGGCTCCCAGCTTGTAACCCCCAACTCCCAACTCATCGTGTCAATTTCCCGTACGCATCGGTGAAATCTTTCGTGTCGCTAAATACCTGTCTTTAGTGGAAGATTCCGCGCGCTTGACGCGAGCCGCTCCCTGACGTATTATTTCAGTGGCGTGAGCGATCTTTCAGGGCGACGGATTCCTGCTGGAGATGATGCAATGGCGGCACCTACTGATGGCGACGTGGCGGCGGCAATCGACGCACTGGCACAGGCGGCTCGCAAGCTCGAATTCCTCCGGATGGCCGCAGATCTGGAGGAACTGGAGCACTTGGACCCCGAGGGCTTCCTGGTGGAGATCCTGGGGGATATCCGTTCGGCAGCGGTGCAGGT
>DATKYA010000578.1:0-4800 GCA_035528775.1 Planctomycetota bacterium
CTTCGCGGGGCTGGTGCCCGCGTCGCTGATCCCCACCTACGTCGCCACGATGGACGTGGTGGTGCACGCGTCGCTCCGGGAAGGTCTGGCCCGCGTGATCCCGCAGGCCATGCTGATGGAGAAGCCGGTGGTGGCCTACAATCTCGACGGGACCCCGGAAGCGATCGAGGACGGCGTGACCGGCTACATCGTGCCGCCCGAATCGGTGCACGAGCTGGCCTTGAAGACGGTGGACCTGCTGCAGCACCCCGACAAGGCCCGCGAGATGGGCCGCCGAGGTATGGAATTCGCACGCCGCCGATTCGATACTCGCATCATGGTGGAGCAGATCGACCAGCTCTACCAGGAACTCCTGAATGCCGAACGACGAACTCCGAGCTCTTAAATTATAGACTCATTGCTCAAGTGCTGAACTCTGACAAGACGCTGGAAGGGGCCGTCGCGCGCACGATGCCGTCTGTGACCACGTCAGCGAAGAAGGGCGGCTCGAGCCCCTACCGGCCACCTTCCGCAATTCCGCATTTTCCATTGCCAATCGCCGCTCCCTTCACCATAATTGTGGGCATGGTTGGCATATCGGCCCAAGCACCAAGACACGGAAAGGAGCAGACATGGACGCACGTGTGAAACGGACGCTCGTGGTGGCATGCATCGCGGCGCTGGCAATCGGCGCGATCTCGTGTACCGTCGGCAAGGCCGACAAGGCTCCCGCCGGCCCACCGCTCCCGTGGCACAGCACGCTCGACAAAGCCCTGCTCGTTGCCAAGCAGAAGCACTCGCCAATCGTGGTGGACTTCTACATCGACGGGTGCAGCTGGTGCAGGAAGATGGACAAGCAGACGTTCACCGATCCGGGCGTGCGCGCGAAGCTCGGCGAGTTTGTGCTGCTGAAGCTCGACGGCGACAAATTCCCCGAAGTGGCTGAGAAGTACGCAGTGGATGGCTACCCCACTACGGTGGTCCTGGACGAGGACGGCAAGCTGCTCGCCCAGCGGCCGGGCTTCATGCCGCCGAAGGATTACATCGCACTCCTCGATGAGGCGAAGGCGGCGAAGTAGAGGCGCAGCTGGTGCGGCATCTGCCGCCGGCACGTCCCTGTTTGGCGTGCGTCGGTGACGCACGCGGGCGGGCAACAGTGGCCCGCCCCTACACAGATTCGCCCTTCGACGGCAATTGTCATACACACAAGTTCCCGCCGTCGGATCTTGCCGGAGTCTTCCGTAGGGGGGCCACTGTTTCCCGCCCTCTTCCGTCTCCATGTCGTGCTACAACAAAACGGGCCGCGCAGGCATCTCTGTCTGCACGGCCCTTTGCTTGCTGTGCCGGTCAGTCTCGCGTACTATTCGACTACGTTGAGCTCAATCACGCGGCGGCGGCATCCCAGATCCACTTGACTGTGACCTTCTGGCCGGCCTGCACCTTGGCGATCTTCGCGAGCATCTCCTTATCGAGCCTGCCGTCGATCTCGCGCGGCATGCACCGCCAGGCCCTGCCGTTCGCGTGCTTCACGCGGATATAATCCGCGCCCTTCTGGCTTACGAAGCCGGTACCGACGCCGGATTATTCTTCCTTAGGCGCTTCCGCCTTGCCCTCGGCCGGTTTCTCGGCGCCCGCGGCTTCGAGCAGCGTGAGTTCGACCACCCGCTTGTGTTCATCATACGTCCATTTCACCTTCACCTTGTCGCCCATGCGGCGCTCGGCCATCTTGGCGAGCATTTCCTTGTCCAAGCCGCCGTCTTTTCCGCCGATCCAACGAGGCGTGTAGCGCTCGGTGGGGCCGGCTTCGGGTTTCACATCCATCCAGCGGCCGCCGGCCTTGGCTACGATCTTGCCAGTGACCTCGCCTTCCTTTTCGGCGTCGAGGCCCTGGATGGCAACGAGTGCGCGACGCTCGCCGTCCGGCTTCCACGTCACCTTCACCAGCGAATAGTAGTGCACCTGCACCTTCTTCACCGCCTCGGCGAGTGCTTCGCCGAACACGTAGAGGGTGGCCTTGGTGTCGCCTTCGACCTTGACCGCTACGACATCCTTGCCGCTCTCGCAGAAGATACCGGTAACGACGCCTCCTTCTGGAAGCGTTGCTTCCTCACCGGCACTCAGCACGGCTGTGCCCCATGCACCGCTCATCAGCACGGCTCCAACCATCACGCTTACGAACATCTGCTTTCCGGACATCTCGACATCTCCTTTCGGCTCGATCAACCTGACAATGAACCTTGTGCCCGTGACCGAGACAGCACCTGCCTCGGTTCGGACGCTAAACGCGCCAACGGCGCGATCCACTTCGCACGTCACCTCGCCGCGCTGCAGGAACACCTGCTCGGCCCGCGGCTCGCCCTCGATCATCAGCACGCTGCCGGGCGCCATCACCACGCGGCAGTAGCCGCCCAAGCTCAACACAACAGCCTCGTTTGCCTTCAGCACAGCGCCCCGTGCCGGCTCATTCGCGCCGGCAATCTCGCAACTGCCGGTTACGCTGGGCGGGGGATAGCCCGCCGGTTGCCGGTGCAGAACCGCCCACGCCGCCAGCGCGAGGGTCGCCGCAACGGCCGCTGCCGCCGCGATCCGCCACGGCGCCTTGCGACGGGGAAACGCTCGGGCGATGATCCGCGGTGCGAGATCGGGCGCGGCCTCGCCGCCGATCTCCTCACAGAGGAGCACGTGGATGAGCCGATCGTTGAAATCGTGATCCTGCATCACGCCTGCTCCAGCTTCAGGCGCCTGCGAATGCAATCCGCGAGCGCCGCCCTGATCCGCCGCAGAAGGCTCTTCACCCCGTTCTCGGTCATCCCGGCCTGGCGGGCCATCTCGGTGCGGGGTGTTTTCTGGGCGTATCGCTGCTCGAGCACGAGGCGCTGCGGCGGCGCCAACTCGCCGAGGCACTGCCGGAGCGCCTCCACGTAATCGAAGCCGTCGCCGCCCCGGAGGAATTTGGCCGCCCACGCGGATTCCGCCTGATCCAGCAGCGAGCTGTCGGCCAGCACCGGGCTTGTCCGGCTGCGGCGGCACTGGCGGAGGAACATGTTTCGGGCGATCCCGCGCAGCCAGGCCGCCTGCGCCGCAACATCCGTTTCGGGAATTTTCCCGCTCCTGAAGGCGGCCAGAAACGTCTCCTGCACCACGTCCTCCGCAAGCGCGGGATCGCAGCCCAGGTATCGCGCGTAGCGATAGATCCGGGCCTGGTGGATTCTGACGAGGGATTCAAGCTCGGCGCGGTTCATAGGCTCCCGGTGTTTCCCTCTGATACCATATCACCTGCACGCCCGAAAAGGGTGCATGATTTCCGTTGAAAAACTCGCAGTGTGCGGGATAATAATCAGGCATCCGTGGATTTCAGCGGGCCGAACGGGCTGACACCAATGAACATCAGCGACAAGACCTACATCGTGATCGTCCGGTGCGAGATCGTGGCGGAGAGCTGCTCGGGCTACTTCTGCGAGAAGTCATTCCACGAGCGGAGCGGCGGCTTCGCGGCTTATCCGCAGGACCGCGCCTATCGCACGCTGTACATCACCTGCGGCGGATGCTGCGGCAAGGCGCTGCAGCGCAAGCTGAGCCACCTCGCCAGGCGCATCGGGCAGCGCGAGCAGATCGGCAAGGAACAGATCGTGGTGCAACTCTCGACCTGCATCACCCGCGACAACCATCACGGGCCGCCCTGCCCGCACCTCGACTCCATCAAGACGCTCGTGCGGCGGCTCGACATCGACCTCCGCGAAGACACCCGCATCAGCCCGAAAGCCGAGGAACGGCGGCAGTCCGGCGAATATTCCGATTCCGGCGGCGGCCGGGAATGAAGGAATGATGAGTGACAACGAAAGAACGAAATATAGGGACGAACGCTTTCCACCCCATCACCCCACCTCCCCATCACCCCACTTCCTCCACGGGAGCTACCGATGCTGCCACTGTTTGACTGCGAGTTCGGCGTCGGCCTCACCGATTTCGGCTATCCCGTGACGCGGACGCCGGCAGAGGCGTTTGCCGTGATGGATCGGTTCGGGATCGGGAGCGCGTTCGTTTACGATCGCCACGCGCACGAGGCGGGGGTTTTCGATCGCTTCGATTTCATTCTCGACTTCTGCAGGGAGGCCCCGCCGGGAGACGCCCGACCGTCTTCGGTCGGCACCCACACGGGGCGTCTCTACGCGACAATTCCGGTGGTGCCGCCGGCGACGGGCGAGCAGCCCCCGCCCGCCGAGCTGGTCGAGTGGTGCCTGGCCAACGGCATCAGGGCCGTGCGAGCCTGCCCGAACGCGCACAACTTCATCTGCGATTCCTTCTCGATGGGCAAGCTGCTGGAAGTGCTCGAGAAGCACAGGATGCCGCTGATCCACACGTCGATGCGCGTGCAGGATCATCCGTGGCTGCACGAGCCGGCGTGGCGCGATCTGCACGACGTGGCCCTGGCATTCCCCCGCCTCCCGATCATTGTCCTCTACACCGGCATGCTGCAGGGCCGGCGGCTGTATCCGCTGCTCGAGCAGTGCCCGAACGTGCTCGCCGATCTCACCTGCGATTCGTTCCAGTTCGTGGAGGACGTCGTCGAGCGGTTCGGCAGCGGCAAGCTCGTCTATGCGTCGCACTTCCCGACCGAAGATCCCGGCCTCTACCGCATGCCGATCTCCCACGGCGGAATCAGCGAGCAGGCACGCGACGATATTGCGGCGGGGAACGTTCGTCGATTGCTGGAGGCCATCCGATGAAAACGATCTATGAGACCGTGATGGCGGGCGAGCCGCTGGCAGTGCCGTTCATCGACGCGCATGGGCATTTCGGCCCGTGGCCGGAAACCGTGAT
>DATKYA010000579.1:0-2006 GCA_035528775.1 Planctomycetota bacterium
GTCGTCGCCCATCTGGCGGCGCTCCCAGCACTCGATTGTGTTCACCTTGATGCGCGTCCACTCGCCGGGATTATGGATGAACAGCCCCACGAAATCCCTCGCCCCCTCTTCCTGGTATACGCCCAGTGCGTCGCGGAAGTCGAAGAGCTGCGTGTACTGGGTGAAAACGTTCAGACGGGCCTGGAGCACGTCGTCGAAGTAGTTCAACTGTCGCGGCACCACGTTCGACCCGGCCGTCGTGAGGCCGAGCCGGTCGGGGGCGAAACCCGCTGAGCAATCGAACACGAACGTGCAGCGCGGCCCGAGATCCATCTGTTCTTCCACGTGGGCGTAGTCCATCTGATCCACCAGCCGCACGCACACTGAGTATGTCTTGCCGCGCTCGAAGTGGTAGGTCGTCCGCACCTCGGCGAAGATGGGGCCGGCGGTCACGGTGGTTTCGTAGCCGAGCACGCGCCACCAGGTATCGAGGTAGCCGCGCCCGCGCCAGGCACCGTCGGGGCCGCGCACCGCAATGATGGGGGCCGGGACGTCGACGGAGAGCTGCGCCGGCTGATACTGCGCCTTCCCGTTCGCCACGCGCAGCCCGATCTTCCCGTTCGAAAGCTCCAGTGTGGCGGCGTCGACGGGCTTCACCGCCAGATCCGTGAGCACGGGCTGCGCGAGATTGCTGCGGTCGCCTGCGTCGTCCGCACGCGAGCCGTAATAGACGCCGAACGTCTTCGACTCGCCCGCAGCCAGACTGCTGAGGAAGTGGATCCGCGCGGACTTCACGAACTGCCCGCCCGCGTGATACGTGACCGCGCTGAGCTGAAAGGCCATCGGCTTGCCGTCCGGCGCGACGAGAATGATCGAGCGCTCGCGGCACTCGCCATCGGCAAACTCCAGCGGGAAGCTCACCTCCTGCAGCGGCCAGTTCAGCCGGACGTGCTCGGTGAGGCTCAGGCGCTTCACGCCCTGGCGCAGCACGTCCTCCGGCCGGGGCAGGTCGGCCAGGGCAAACGAAGCCATCAGCAGCAACGCAATTTCCAGAACCGCGAGCGGCAGCTTGTCCACGGGCATTCGCTTTCCTTTTGTTGCGGCGCCGACGAGGGCGAACACGATGGTTCGCCCCTACCGGCACATGAGGCGGAACGTCAAACGGCCACTATCATACACGTTGTGAGCCGTGCATTCAATGTACAGTTTGCGATCGCAGTTCGCTTTCGCGCGTGCCCGCGATGTGCGTCATGCGCCCGGTTGCAGGATGGTTTGATGGGAATCAGAAATTGTCGGAATGCAACGGGCGAGTTGGAGTCGCAGGGCGGATTGTCGAATCACCGGTGACCATGCCTGCCGGCACATCGTCGGCCGATATCATGATCACGCCCAAGATACGTCCCGCCGAAGGGCAACGATCTCTGCATCAGGATACCCTGGGCTGGCGCTGTCGCCTATGCGATCACTTGGCCAGCACCAGCAGCGAAAACCGTCCCATTATCCTGACCGCCAGGTCCTGATGAAGCGCAAAGAATGCTCGTCTGGGAATGTTGCACACATTGACCTTCCAGGAAGGATTCGGCAGATCCATGTACCCGCACGTATAGCAGCAGTCGATTATCGTGTAGCCTGTGTCCTCGAGAGCTGCCAGGGCGGCTTCCTTCGTGAAGTAATGGATGTGCCCGGCCGACGACCTGCCACTCAGGACAAAATTCAGCAACACCGACCCTACCGACACATCAAGAGGGATATGGAAGAGCTTGTACTCCCCCTTTGTCCGCACCTTGCGCAGGAAGCCGAAGCAATCCTCGATGTGCTCAATCACATCAATGACCAACACGAGATCGAAAGCTGCTTCTCTTTCCGTGATGTTCTCGAGGAAGAAACGAAGATTCGGCTGTTCCTTCCTCCTGCATATCTCAAAAGCCTGTGGCGAGATCTCGTAACCGGAAAAGTCTACATCGTCGCCGTATTCGTCGGCCAGGCAGTGCAGAATCTCCCCCGCACCACAGCCGATTTCGCACACC
>DATKYA010000580.1:0-4090 GCA_035528775.1 Planctomycetota bacterium
TTCTGCGCCGTCAGGCCCCCCGGCCACCACGCACTGGCCGACCGCACGATGGGCTTCTGCATCTTCAACAACATCGCCATCCTCGCCAAGGCCCTGCAGTACCATCGCGACATCGTGAACATGCTCATCATCGATTGGGACATCCATCACGGCAACGGCACGCAGGAGGCGTTTTACGACGATCCCACGGTCTTCTTCTTCTCGCTGCACGGATTCCCGATGTTTCCCGGCAGCGGCGCCCGCAACGAGAGCGGCAGTGGCCTCGGCAGGGAACTCACCGTGAACATCCCCATCTTCCCGGGAACCGACCGCGAAACTTACCTCCGCATCTTCCAGACCAACCTCGCTGACATCCGCGAACGGTTCAAACCAGACCTAATCCTGATCTCCGCAGGGTTCGATACTTATAAGGCAGACCCTGTTGGCGGGCTCGGCCTGGAGATACCGGATTTCGGCCTGCTCACGCAGTGGGTGGTCGAGCTTGCCAACGAAGCCTGCAAGGGCCGCATCGTCTCGGTGCTCGAAGGCGGCTATGACCTCACCGCGCTGCCATTGTCGGTCGAGGCCCATTTGCGAGCGCTTGCGGCAATGTGAGGCAGAAGACAGAAGCCGGAATTCCGATCTTCCTCCCGACTTCTGGCTCCTGACTCCCTGGCTGCTTCCTTTCGGAGATGGAGATGAAGATTTCGGAACTCGACAAGTTTTTCATCGATCTTGCCCCCGACGTGCGCAAGGCCGGAACCTGCGACGGACTGAAACTCGGCAAGCCTGACGCCGAGATCAGCGGGATTGCCACCACGCACGTTGCCACCGTGCCCGTGATCCGCCAGGCCATCCAGCTCAACTGCAATCTCATCATCACGCACGAGGGAGTGTTCTACAACGGCGATGCCGGCTCGGCCGCGGATCCCGTTTCGGTGCGTAAGCTCGACATCCTCCAGGAGAACAGTATCGCCGTCTATTGCATGCGCGATCTGTGGGACACGTTCGAGAACTACGGCACGGTGGACAGTTGGGCGGCGCAACTGGGCCTGGGCAAGGCGGTGAAGGCCGATGGCCTGCGCAAGATATACGAAGTGCCCACGCAGCCGCTGCTCGAGTTTTCCCGCCGCGTGAAGGAGATGATGCACCTGCAGGCCGTGCGGGTGGCCGGCGACGTGCAGAACTCCGTCAGCCGTGTCGGGCTTGGGGCCGGCGAGCACGGCAGAGCCGATGACCTCATCGCCTGCGCCGCGATGGGGGCCGATTGCTTCGTTGCCGGCGAGAGCACCGAATGGATCGCCGCACGCTACGCCGTCGACGCCGGAATCTCGATGATCGTGACCGGCCACACCGAGAGCGAAAACCCCGGCATGGAGAACCTCGCGAAGTTCATCAAGGAGCGGTTCCCGGAGATGCACGTCGAGTTCCTCGACGCGGGAAATGTGTATGTGTATCTGTGAGGGAAAGAAGATAAGAAGGGAAGAAGAGAAAAGGGGGAGACAATGGAAGAACTGAAGAACGAAAGAGGAAGAGAAGAAGGGACCGAATTGGCTTCGTATTCCTTCGTGACTTCGTGACTTCGTGTCAAATACACGCTGAATCCTGCCATCAATGGTCAAAATCGGCTACCAAACCTACGCCTGGTATCATTACCGCGAAACGCACGACGTGCCGCTGCCACTGCCGCAGATACTGGCGGAGATCAAGGCGGCGGGGTTCCACCACGTTGAGATCAGCGCGCCCACCGAGGAGCTCGGCACGCCGCGAAACCTGCGGCAACTGCTCGCCGAGACGGGCCTCACGCTGCACGCGCTCACCGGCCGCATCGACGGCGGCCTGATCAACTGGTCGAAGGAACGCATCGATTTCCTCCGCGAGCTGGGCGGCGAGGTGCTGATGGTGAACGCCGGCTGGATCAAGCCCGGCGACGAGAAGACCGCCGCCCGATACGACGCACTCGTGGCCGGCCTCGAGGAGTTGGCCGAATACGGCGGGCCGCGGGGCGTGCGCGTCGCCTATCACAACCACATCGGCACCATCTGCGAAACGCCCAAGGAGATCGAGCGGGTGGCCGGCATGCTCCGGCAGGCCCGGCTGTGCCTCGACACCGGCCACCTGGCGGCCGTCGGCGGAAACATCCACGACGTGATCAAACGCCATTCACACCTGATCATCTACGGCCACCTCAAGGACGCCCACCGCAACCTCAGCACCGGCATTCTCGAGGAATTCGTGGAACTGGGAACCGGCAATACGGGCGTGGACGTGCCCGCTATCATCAAGGACCTGGACGCGTTCGGGTTCGACGGCTGGCTGATGGTGGAGCAGGATCACACCCGCACGACACCGGCCGACTCCGCCCGGAAGAACGCCGAAGCACTGAGAAGGATGGGGATCGAGATCACGCGGTGAGAGGGAGAGTGGGGGGAAGAAGAGGAGAAAACATCGGACATCGAACATCGAACATCGAACACTGAACATCGAACATCGAAGCGATCAGCAGCTCGCGGCGTCCACTTCGTCCACTTCGTCCACTTCGTCCACAGGCATGCCGATGCCCGTGGCCGTGCCCACGGCGGCCGCCAGCCCAAGCCGCACGCCCCAAGCCCCACGCCCCAAGCCGCACGCCCCAAGCCGCACGCCCCACGCCCCTAATCGTCTTGCTGCCTGATCAGCGGCCGGCGCACCTCGCATGCCGAAGGGCTGCGCAGATGCCGGACGAGCAGAAACAACGTGATCGCCTCGAGGCCGAGGTTGCGGAAGAAAGCGAAGCCGGCAGATTCGATGAACTTCACGGTGGGCGAATCAGCTTTCAGGCCGAACACGTCGAGGTTGAAGCAGCCGCACGAGATGTCCAGCCCGCGCAGCCACGCCTGACACGTTGCCACGATGAACACCACGAACAGTACGGCCATCGCCACGAGGGCGGATTCGGTCCACGCGTTGGCCAGCAGGGCCAGGCCGCACAGCAGCTCCAGCCACGGCAGCGCCATCGCCGCCAGCCGCAGCAGCACGTCCGGCAGCGGCAGGTCATACGCCAGGATGCTGTTCAGGAAGCTGGTGGGGTTGGCCAGCTTGGACAGTGCAGCCCACAGGAACAGCAGCCCGAGCAGCCAGCGGAGCACCGTCTTGAGGTCGATGGTGATGGAATCGTTCACTGCTTCTTCTCGTCGGTCTTCCTGCCGGTCTCGGCGATCTGCCATTCGGCGTAGCCGCCGGGCATGTGGAAGACGTGCTGGTAGCCGTATTCCCTGATGAGGGTTCTCGCGACCTGCTCGGAGCTGGAGCAGCCGTGGTCGCTGCAATAGACGATCAGCCAGCGGCCGGTGCCCACGCGCTTCATGAATTCCGGCATTTCCTCCTTGATGCAGTTGAACGGCAGCGATACGGCTCCGGGGATGCTGCCGGCCTGGAATGCGGCGAGCGGGCGGGCGTCAACCAGCACGGCCTCGCCCGTTTGCAGCATCTGCTTGGCTTCGGCCCAGGTGACGGCTACGGGCTGATCGCCGGCATTAGCGGGTCGCTCGGCTTCGGGATCTTCGGCGGGCGTGACGGGGATGACCCTCGAGGCGATGGTCTCGCCGCTGTAGACGCCCTTGCCCGGCTGCGGCGCGGGTGCAGCGGCCTCCGGTTCGGGCGCGGGCGCGTGCTCCTGGCCCGGATTCGACGGCAATGGCACCACGCGGGCACCCAGCGTTTCGTTGCTGTAGGGGCCTCCGGTCGCAGGGGCGGCGGGCGGCGCTGCCGGCGCGGCTCCGCCGGGCATAACCTGCACGTTGAGCGGCTCGTTGCTGTAGGTACCCGACGACTGCACGGGGCCCTTCGGTGCGGGCACCGGCTGTGCGGGCGCGCCGCCATTGGCGGCGGGCTCGGGCGCGGCCGCCTGTGCCGCGTTTGGCTGGACCCCGCTATCCCGGCCGGGCGGCGTGTCTTCCGCCGCGGGCGCCTTCGCAGCCGGCTTCACCAACGGAAAGCCCAGCGGGCTGGCGCTGTTGAAAAACGCCCCCGCCGCCAGCGCTGTCAGGAGCAGCGCCAGCGTGCGTGACGCGATTCGGCGGACGCGGGTATTGATCAGCGGGTTGATCATCGCTTGCTGGTTCAGAAAAAG
>DATKYA010000581.1:0-5245 GCA_035528775.1 Planctomycetota bacterium
CACCACCAGCCGCATCATACTCCCCTGCGCTATCCAACGCAGCACAACAAGACGGCCCTCATCGCCTTCGCGGCCATGATCCTCCTGGCCGTTGCCGTTGTGGCTACCGTGCTGTTGATCTCCGGCCGGAAGCGAGACCTCCAGAACAGGTTCGACAGCATCACCCGCCTGCACGACGAACGGAAGTATGAAGACGTGATCAGACTGGGAGATCAGTTCATCAAGGACTATCCGACGAACCCCAGCGTGGCGTCCTTGCAGACGTGGATCGATGACAGCAAGGTGCGGCTGCAGTTGCAGAAACGGGGCGAGGAGCTGGCGGAGGAATTCCGCAAAATCTACGAAGCGGCGAAAGCCGAGCCGTACCTGTTTCGCAGGCACCTGGAGCAGGTGCAGGATCTGCAGAATCAATTCGCCGACATGCCCGGGATCGCCTTGACCATCAGGGGCTACGAAGCCGAGATCAACGGCATCTGGGCGGCAGAGCGGCAGCGCATTCTCGACGAGGTCAACAACGCCCTCCGCGAGGATGACCTCGGCCAGGCACTGAGCCTCATGGCGGGCGTGGAGAAGACCTACAGGGACGCCGGCCTGGAGGATACCGACCAGCAGATGAAATACATCAAGGACCTCCAGGAGCGCGCCACGAAGAAAATGAACGACAAGTTCTACGCCCTCCACAACGACGCCTTCACACTGGAGCAGCAGAACAAGATCGACGAGGCGATCAGCCTCTATCAGCAGGTGGTGGACAAGTGGGGCGTGCCCGACCTCGTCGAGCGGGCGAAGGAAAACCTCGAGCGGCTGAAAGCGAAGGTTTCGGGGCGGCCCGCACCCACCGAAGCGCCCGCGCCCACGCCGCCGCCCACGCCCACGCCGCCGGACGAACAGAAAGAGCAACCGTAATGGCGATAAAGGCACCCCGGGGGACATTCGACATCCTCCCCGACCGCGCCGTGCTGTGGAGTCGCGTGGAATCCGCCGCCCGCAGGATCTTCGAGCTTTACGGCTACGGCGAGATCCGCACACCCATCTTCGAGAACATCAAGCTGTTCACCGCCAGCATCGGCGAGACCTCGGACATCGTGGAGAAGGAGATGTACTCCTTCCAGAAGGGCCGGGAGCACTACGGCCTTCGCCCGGAAGCCACGGCGTCGGTGGTTCGCGCGTACATCGAGCACGACCTCTACCAGGCGCGGGGCTTGCAGAAGCTTTATTACATCGGGCCGATGTTCCGAGCCGAGCGCCCCCAGGCCGGCCGATACCGGCAGTTCCACCAGATGGGAGTAGAGGCGATCGGATCGGCCGACCCGCTGGTGGACGCGGAGTGCATCACGATGACGTCGGCCATCTTCCGCGAGCTGAGCGTGGCCGGCTACACGATCAAGCTGAACACGCTGGGTGGCGACGAGACGCGGGCTCGCTACCGCGAGGTGCTCCGGGCGTACCTGGAGCAGCACCGCGACGAGCTGTGCGAGAACTGCCGGGCACGGATCGACCGCAACGTGTTTCGCGCGCTCGACTGCAAGGAGGCAGGCTGCCGCCGCGTGACGCGTAGCGGGCCGAACATCCAAGACCACCTGGCCGATGCGGACCGGGCCGCGCTCGATACGCTGCGGAACGCGCTGGAGCGCGCCGGCATCGCCTGCGAGGTCGACGGCTTCCTTGTTCGCGGGCTGGACTACTACACCGGGCTGATCTACGAGTTTGTGCACGGCGGGCTCGGCGCCCAGAACGCGATTTGCGCGGGCGGGCGCTACGACCGCCTGGTGGCCGACCGCGGCGGCCCGAGCGTCGGC
Source organism: Planctomycetota bacterium (assembly GCA_035528775.1). Taxonomy (GTDB): domain Bacteria; phylum Planctomycetota; class PUPC01; order JABMSA01; family JABMSA01; genus DATKYA01. The sequence continues at coordinate 1,800 of DATKYA010000581.1, forward strand.
GCCACCGGGTTCGCCATCGGCATGGAGCGCGTGATCATCCTGCTGGAGCAATCGGCCGGCGAGCCAGCCGATCCCCGCCGGCCCCGGCTGTATTGCGTGAACGTGGGCGATGAGACGCGCCCGAAGGTCTTCGAGGTGGTCCAGTCGCTCCGCAGCCGGGGAATCGCCGCCGAGATGGACTACGAGGGCCGCAGCATCAAGGCCCAGATGCGCGCCGCCGACAAGCTCGGCGTGCCGTTCGTCGTCTTCATCGGCACGCAGGAGATCGAATCGGGCACCGTGAAGATCAAGAACATGCAGACCGGCGCCGAAACGCCCTCTGCCATCGGCGAGATTGCCGAAACACTGCGGAAGAATCCAGAAGTCAGCAGTCAGAATTCAGAATGACGATGACGGAATGCACAGGATTGGTGAAGCCTGGCTTAGACCCCTGATTTCTGACTTCTGATTTGCCATTTCCGGACTTTCCCGACCCCAACTGGAGCGTTGAATAGAATGAGACTGAGACGGACACACACCTGCGGGGAATTGAGAGCAGCCAACGTGGGCGAGACGGCGACGCTGTGCGGCTGGGTGCAGACGCAGCGCGATCACGGCGGGGTGATCTTCATCGACCTGCGCGACCGCTACGGGGTCACGCAGCTCGTGTTCAACCCCGAACACAGCAAGGACTCGCACGCGCTGGCGGAAGACTTCCGTTCGGAGTTCGTGATTGCCGTGCGGGGAACGGTTCGCGCACGCCCGGCCGGCACCGTGAACGAAAGCCTGCCCACCGGCGAGATCGAAGTATACGTCGATGAGGTGGAGCTGTTGAACCGGTCCGATACGCCTCCGTTCGAGATCACGGAGGAGGGCGAGATCGCCCAGGAAGTGCGGCTTCGCTACCGCTACGTGGACCTCCGGCGCAAGGCGATGCAGCACAACATCCTCACCCGCCACCGCGTGATGCAGACGATGCGCGAGTATCTGAACGGACAGCACTTCCTGGAGATCGAGACGCCGTTCCTGACGAAGAGCACGCCGGAAGGCGCCCGCGACTACCTCGTGCCCAGCAGGCTGAACCCCGGCACGTTCTACGCGTTGCCGCAGTCGCCCCAGCTCTTCAAGCAGATCCTGATGGTGGCGGGTATGGAGCGCTACTACCAGATCGTGCGATGCTTCCGCGACGAGGACCTGCGGGCCGACCGCCAGCCGGAGTTTACCCAGCTCGATATGGAGATGTCGTTCGTCGAGGAAGAAGACGTGATCACGCTGACCGAGGGGGTGCTGGCGGCGGTGATGGACAAGGTGCTCGGGCGCACGATCAGCATGCCGATCCCGCGGATCGACTACAAGGACGCCATCGCGCTCTACGGCACGGACCGGCCGGACCTACGGTACGGGATGACATTCGTCGACGTGACGGACGCGGGCAGGGAATCGGAATTCAACGTCTTCAAGAACGCCCCGATGGTGCGCGGCATCAACGCGAAGAAGGGGATGGACACGTTTTCGCGGCGCGACCTTGACGGGCTGACCGAGTACGCGAAGGGCTGCGGCGCGAAGGGCTTGGCCTGGTTCCGCGTGGAGCCGGGCGGGTTCTCGTCGCCGATCGCGAAGTTCTTCAGCCAACCGCTGCAGGCGAAGATCGCGCAGGCGATGAACGCGGAGCCGGGCGACATCCTGATGTTCGTGGCCGATGCGCCGGCGGTAGTGGCCCAGGCGCTGGGCAGCCTCCGCATCCACGTGGCACAACGCATGGGGCTGGCCGACAAGTCGGCCTTCGCATTCTGCTGGGTGGTGAACTTCCCGAGCTTCGAGTGGAACGAAGACGAGAAGCGCATCCAGGCGTGCCACCATCCGTTCACCGCGCCCAAGCCTGAAGACGCGCACCTGCTGGACACCGAGACGCTGGCGGTGCGGGCGCGGGCGTACGACATCGTGCTCAACGGCGTCGAGATCGGCGGCGGGAGCATTCGTATCCACGACACGGAGGTGCAGAAGCGCATCTTTACGCTGCTGGGGATCAGCGACGAGGACGCGAGGGTGAAGTTCGGATTCCTGCTGGATGCGTTGCGCTTCGGGGCGCCGCCGCACGGTGGAATCGCACTGGGCATGGACAGGTTGATCATGCTGCTGCTGGGGCTCGACAGCATCCGGGACGTGATCGCGTTCCCGAAGACGCAGAAGGCGCAATGCCTGATGAGCGATGCGCCGTCGATCGTGGATCCCAGGCAGTTGAAGGAATTGGGGATCAGGATATAGGGCGAACACGATGTTCGGCAGGGAAGACATCTGACCAACGAAAAGGCCGCGCCTCGCAGATGAGGCGCGGCCTTGTGTTTTCGCCGGCGAGCCGGTGAGCGCTATTCGCCCGCGTCCGATGCCTGCCGCCAATAGTAGACGTTCAGGGGCGGGAAGAAGGTGACCGTGATGTCGTCGACCCACGGGGATTCGTAATTGACGTATTCGGGGTTGGTCTCGAATTCCGGATCCGGTTCGTCTCCGTCGTCCATATCGCCGCGCGGCCCGATCAGGCTCACTGTCACGTGTGCCTCCGATTTCGTGTCCGCCATCGAATTCACGAACGTCTTGATCGGCGGGTCCCAGTCGCTCATCTTCATGTAGCCGGTGTAGGAGGGTTCCGTCTGTGCCGGGTTGTAGCAGACCCAGTCGGTTGGCTGCCCTTCGGCATCGCGGACGGTGTGGGGGCTGATGCGCTGGCCTTCACCATTCAGCCCGAAGCGAGCGAGGCAGCCGAATCCGGCCATGAGGTAATCGTTGGCGAACCAGACGGAGCACTGCCATGCGGGGTTGCGGCGTTCCTTGTCCACCTTCTTCTTGTCGGAGTCTATCTTCTCATCTGCCTTCGTCGAGGGTCGGACCCAGCGGTCCCGGCCGGCCACGACGCTGTTGACGGTGATCGAGACGTCTGACCACTGGCCGGGCTCGGGCTTCTTCATTTTCTCTTCCCTGACGGTGCCCCTGGCCAGTTTGCGCGCCGGCATGTGTTCGGTCCACGAGACGGTGCCGTATTCGACGCTCTGTGCCTCGGTGCCGTCGAGGTAATCATCAAGGGAGATGGCGGCCATTGAGGCCCTGTTGTACTTTAAGCTATCGGCGTCGGGATAAAAGCGCCGCAGGAGTATGCCATGGTCTTCGTCCTGCTCCGGGAGGATGTATCCTCTCAGCACCACGATGTCGTCTACGACGGCGTTGATGTCTTCTCCGCCGAACTTGACGGGGTCGCCTCCGCCTGCATCTTCGTAGAGCTGCAGTGGCTGGCTCACCGGGTCGGTAGCGGGCGATTGCTTGACTTCAAGGACCTGCTCGTAACGATCACGTTTGTCGACCAGCTTGGTGGCAAACATCTGGGCCTGGGCCTGGCCCTGATGGCGGTAGTCCTCCGAGAAGGCGAAGCCGATGTAGTGCCATTGGCCGGGGAGCCACTCGGCAATCGAGATGGC
>DATKYA010000582.1:0-2110 GCA_035528775.1 Planctomycetota bacterium
AGCGGCGTCGGCCGCCACAGCATGTAACGGTCCAGCACCGGCTCCGGAATGTCGATCCACCGCTCGCCCGTCATCTCCTGCTCGATGAGAGACTGGGGGAAGATGGCCGACAAAGCCGACGGATCGATCGGCTGGCCGGTGGCCGGGTTCAGCGGCGGCTTCATCATTTGGCCCATGTCGGCCAGTGCGTTGTACCATTTTCGCGGCATACGGTCTGCGGGCAGATCTATCCTGAAGTTTTCCATTGCCTGCACTCCTGTCCGAAGGTGAAAAAGAAACGGGAAATCAGGTATCGCATCATTGTACATGAAGACGGATGATGGGTCAACTACAAAAAGCGCATTTGTTGTGGTGGCGGCGGGCATTTCTGCGGGCATTTCAAACTTGTTTCGCGGCTTCCTGTCGGATACAATGAAACGTTCCGGAGCATCTGTTCATGCGTCTTGATTTTAACTAGCTTCCTAACTTCTTAGCTTCTTGTCTTCTTGACTTCTTGACTTCTTCTTTTCGATACCGATACTGTGAAGTGCTCGGAGGTATCAGCTTGCTTCAGGCGTTTCAGGCACCCGGCGAATGGCTGAAGGGCAACCTGCACACGCACACCACCAACTCGGACGGCCGCCTCTCGCCGGAAGATCGCGTGGCGGGATACGTGCAGCGCGGCTACGACTTCCTCGCGTTCACCGACCACAACTTCGTCACCCGCTGCCCGAGCAACGACCTGGTCACCATTCCCGGTTCCGAGCATCTGATCCGGTTGGACTACCGTGCGTATCATCTCGTGTCGCTGAATTCGCCGCCGGGCTTCCATCTCTTCGACGGCCTCGCCATCCAGGAAAGCGTCGACGAGGTGCTGTCGGTGGGCGGGCTGCCGATCATCGCGCATCCCTACTGGAGCGGACTGACGGCCGCCGAGATGAAGGACGTCCGCGGGTGCATCGGCGTCGAGATTTTCAACGCCTCCTGCCACTGCGGCCTCGGCAAGGGAACGTCCACCGTGCACTGGGACGACCTGCTCTCGGCCGGGTGGCGGGGCCACGGGTTCGCGGTCGACGACAGCCATTTCCTCACCGATGCCTACGGCGGCTGGATCATGGTGAAATGCCCGTATCGCGAGGCCGGCTCGATCCTCGCCGCCATCAAGGCCGGGCAGTTCTACGCGTCCACCGGGCCCGAGATCAAGTCGGTGGCGCTCGACGGCATAAGGCTCACGGTCGAATGCTCCGACGCCGTCGTGATCAACTTCATCGCCCGGGCGTCCACCGGCAGGCGGTTTGCGGCGGCCGACGGCAAGATTCTCAACTCAGCCAGCTTCGAGCTTGGCCGCGAGCTCGGCTACGTGCGGATCGAAGTCACTGACGCCCTCGGCCGCACGGCGTGGACGAATCCGCTGTACCTGTCGTAGGCGAACCTCGTGTTCGCCCGGGCCGGGTTGAACAATTGGCGTGTGTTTTCGCCACGAAGACACGAAGACACGAAGGATCACGAAGAAGAGGAAGACAAGAGGGCAGGAAATAATTCAATGGGGCGAACCTCGTGTTCGCCCTCGAAGATAGCCAATGATCCGTAGGGGCGAACCATCGTGTTCGCCCGCGTCCGATTCAGGGAGAACACGATGAAAGTGTGCGTTATCGGTTCGGGCTACGTTGGCCTGGTCACCGGCAGTTGCCTTGCAGAGATCGGCCATACGGTCACCTGCGTGGACAGCAACGAGCAGAAGATCGCGATGCTGCAGCGGGGGGCCGTGCCCATCTATGAGCCCGGGTTGGAGGAACTGGTCGCGCGCAACGTGGCGGCGGGGCGGCTCGCGTTCACCGGCAACATCTCCGACGGCATGGCCGGCGCCAAGGTCATCTTCATCTCGGTGGGCACTCCGCCCACGCCCTCGGGCGAGGCCGATCTGTCGTTCGTCGAGGCCGTCTCCACCACCGTGGCCCACGGCCTGAAGGACTACACGGTCGTCGCCGAAAAAAGCACCGTGCCCGTCCGCACCGGCGAGCGCATCAAGCAGACCATCACGCGCAACAACGTCAACAACGTCGAGTTCGACGTCGTCTCCAACCCCGAATTCCTGCGTGAAGGCTCGGCGATCGAGGATTTCCTCGCGCCC
>DATKYA010000583.1:0-3238 GCA_035528775.1 Planctomycetota bacterium
AAGACATCCGAGCTCCCAAGCACGTGCGGATCAGCACCGACCTCGAGCTCCGCGGCGTGCCCGGCTACCTGAGCCCCACGTGGGAGCAGTGGTTTGAGGTCGAAAACGATGAACGATGAACGATGAACGGGAAGATCAGCGCGGCTATCCAGGGTTCATCGTTCATCGTTTTTCTGGTTAACCGCCCCGCTCCTTCTTCACGATCTTGTCCCTGATCTCCTGCAGCTTCATCAATGCTTCGATGGGGGTCATGTTTTCAACGGCGAGGCGCTTGATCTCGTCGATGGTGGCCTCGTGTGGCGAGCCGAAGAGGGCGAGCTGCATCTGGTGGGGCTTCTTGGCCTTCACCTTGGGCGGGGCGAATTTCGGCTTGTCGTCGAAGTCCAGCGTCTCCGCTTCCAGCCGCACAAGGATGTCGCGGGCGCGGTCGATGATTTCCCGCGGGATGCCCGCCAGCCGGGCAACGTGGATGCCGTAGCTCTTGTCGGTGCCGCCCGGCAGAATCTTGCGGAGGAAGATGATCTCGTCCTGCCACTCGCGCACGGCGATGTTGTAGTTCTTCACGCCGGACAGCACCAGCGAAAGCTCGGTGAGCTCGTGGTAGTGCGTGGCAAACAGCGTTCGGGCGCGCAGCTTCTCGTAGATGTGCTCGGCCACCGCCCAGGCGATGCTCACGCCGTCGAACGTGCTGGTGCCGCGGCCGATCTCGTCGAGCACGATCAGGCTGCGGTCGCTCGCGTTATTGAGGATGTTGGCCGTTTCGCTCATCTCGACCATGAAGGTGCTCTGCCCGCGGGAAAGCTCGTCGGACGCTCCCACGCGGGTGAAGATGCGGTCGACCAGCCCCACCTTCGCGCTTCTCGCCGGGATGAAGCTGCCGATGTGGGCCATCAGCGTGAGCAGCGCCACCTGGCGGATGTAGGTGGACTTCCCGGCCATGTTCGGCCCGGTGATGACCAGCAGGCAGTTCTCCCCGGAATCCATCAGCACGTCGTTGGGCACGAACGGCTCGCCCTGCTCGGCGGCTTCCAGCACGGGATGGCGGCCGTCGACGATCTGCAGGTCGTGGCTGTCGTCCACCACGGGCAACACGTAATGGCTTTCCGCCGCCACCTGCGCGAGCGAGGCCAGCACGTCCAGCCGCGCCACGGCCGATGCCGCCGCCTGCACGCGGGCCGAGTGCTTCGCGATCGAGTCACGCACCTCGCAGAACAACCGGTATTCGATCTCCTGCCCCCGCTCCTCGGCGTTGAGCACCTTCTCCTCGTATTCCTTCAATTCGGGCGTAACATAGCGCTCGGCGTTCTTGAGCGTCTGGCGGCGGATGTAGTTGTCGGGCACCTTCTCGCCGGCCTTCGCGTGGGTGATCTCGATGTAGTAGCCGAAGACCTTGTTGAACCCGACCTTGAGATCGATGCCGGTGCGGGCGGTCTCGTCGGCCTGGTACCTCGCGATCCAGCTCCGGCCGTCGCGGCGGATGCAGCGGAGGTCGTCGAGCTCGGGGTTCCAGCCGTCGCGGATCATACCGCCTTCGCGGATGGTCGCGGGCGGGTCGTCCACGATCGCCGCTCCGATCATGTCGCGGAGGTCGTCCAGTGTGTCGAGGCCGTCGCGGATATCCGCGAGCATGGGGCAGGCGCAATCGGCGAGTGCTTCGCGCACGTGGGGCAAGGCCGCCGCCGATTGCTGCAGCGATACCAGGTCACGCGGGAACGCCCGACCCGTGGTCACGCGCGCGTTGATGCGTTCCAGGTCGAACACGCCGTCCAGCGCCGATCGCAGCCGCTCGCGGAGGTCGGGATTCCCGTGCAGCTCGGCCACCGCCTGCTGGCGAGACGCGATCTCGGACATGATCCGCAGCGGGTAGCTGATCCATTCGCGGAGCATCCGGGCGCCCATGGCGGTCACCGTGCGGTCGAGCACCCACAGCAGGCTGCCGCGCCGCTCGCGAGTCCGCATTGTCTCCACCAGCTCGAGGTTGCGTTGGGTGGTCTCGTTCAGCAGCACGTAGCGGCCACCCTCGAGCTTCTCGAGCTTGGCGATATGGTCGAGGCTGGTCTTCTGCGTCTCCCGGAGGTAGTCGATCACGGCCCCGGCGGCGTGCAGGGCGGGCCCGAGGTCGTCGCAGCCGAATCCGGCGAGATTGAGCACCCTGAAATGATCGAGCAGGGCCTTCATGGCGGTGCGCCGCTCGAAGGTGTGGTCCGGCCGGGGCGTCGTCGATACCTGCAAGACGTGCCGCAGCCGCGCGACCAGCTCGCCGCCCGCCACGTGCAGGCTCTCCGGCAGGATGCATTCGGCCGGCGCGATCCGCGCGAGCTCGTCCGGGGCCTGGTCCGCCGGCACGTCGGCCGCCACGAACCGCCCGGACGACAAATCCACCCACGCCAGGCCGATCAGGCCGGTCTCGGGGTAGACGGCCACGAGGTAGTTGCTGGTCTTGGATTCAAGGAGGGAATCGTCGGTGAGCGTGCCCGGGGTGATCACGCGGGTCACGTCGCGCTCGATGAGGCCCTTGGCCTCGCTGGCGTCTTCCATCTGCTCGCAGATCGCTACGCGATGGCCGGCCTTGATCAGCTTGCGGATGTAGGGATCGACCGCGTGGTAGGGCACGCCGGCCATGGGCACCGGCTTCGCGCTGTCCCTGTCGCGCGACGTCAGGGCTATCCCCAGCACGCGCGATGCGATCTCCGCGTCCTCGTAGAACGTCTCGTAGAAATCGCCCGCACGAAACAGCAGGATGCAGTCTTTGTGCCGCTCCTTCAACTGAAGGAACTGCTTCATCATCGGCGTCACGCGAGTGGTTACCTCCGTTTCTGATCTGTGCGTTCCAGTTTACCCGAGATGGCGGCAACAATCAAGGGAAACGGCTACGCTGACCCGCAAAACACCGTGTATTTGCGGAGCGATGCCACTATAATGCGGGGAAGTGGTGATGTTCGGGTCCATCCATCCATGGAGTCGGATTCATGAAGATTTACGACATCTCGATCGCACTGCGGCCCGACATGACAGTATGGCCGGGCGACCCGGCGTTTGAAGCGGAGCCGGCGCGCAGCATCGCGGCCGGGGCGCACTGCAACGTCACGAAGTTGAGCATGACCAGCCACACCGGCACGCACGTGGACGCTCCGCTGCACTTCATCGACGGCGCAGCAGGCGTGGACGGCATCGACCTGCACCGGCTCGTTGGGCCGGCGGAAGTGCTCGACTGCACCGGGATGCGCGCGGTGACCGC
>DATKYA010000584.1:0-8303 GCA_035528775.1 Planctomycetota bacterium
CCGGGGATGATTGTGCCGGTCAGGATCGGCAGCGAATAGCTGACGGTGACCGACGTGGGTGTGCCGGCTGCGACGGACGGCCCGACGTTGGTGCATTGCACGGTTGTGCCGCCGGTCAGGCCCGCGCTTCCCATGTACGCTGAAACGGTGTTCTGAACGTCGGTGACAGTGCTGTTCGGCAGCACGCCGGTGCGGGCGCCTTCGCGCGACGCGTTGGTCACCGTCTGCTGGGTCATGAAGATCCGGCCGAACTCCACAATACCCATCACCAGCATGACCAGGATGGGGACGATCAGCGCAAACTCGACAAGAGCCTGTCCTTTGCGACGTGTGTTCTTTGGGTTGGAGATCATAGCCACGCTCCTGCGGCGCTCAAGAGAACCCCCGCCGCGAGGGGTAAACCGTAGGGGATCCTGCCGGCCCCGCCTGGTCCCTGACCGGGGCTCTTGTGAGCAGCAGCCTTGCCGACGGCCATCAGGCCCCCGAGCACAGCCGCTGCCAGGAAGGCGTAGAACACCTGCACCGGCCCCAGCATGCTGCCGGCGCACGCCAGCAGCTTCACGTCCCCCGCGCCCATCCCTCCCATCGCGAAGGGCAGGATGAGCAGTCCGGCACCGGCCATCAGGCCCAGCAGCCAGGTCGATGCCAGCCCGTCCAGCCCGCCCACCATCCCGTGCATCCCAAACGCAAGGATGACGGTCGCCGCTATCAGGTAGTTCGGTATGCGGCGCTGACGCAGGTCATACGCCGCCGCGGCGAGCATTATCAGGATGAACAATGATTTGATTGATAAATCCGCTACAGCTACCAGTTGGTTTTACTCCGAAGATTGCTTGGTGGCTTCCGCCTTCTGAATCCTGAACTCAGGCTTCGGAGTCGGAATTCAGAACGCGGAATGCCTTACAGGCTGATGACGACGCCGACGATGGCGTCGAACTCGTCTGCGAGAGAGGACCCGAATACGCCGAGCGCCGTGACCAGAGCGATGCTGGCCAGCACGATGATCAGGCAGTATTCGGTGATGCCCTGCCCGTTCTGCGTGTCCGGCTTGGGGAGCAGATCTGGTTTTCCTCGAGGTGGTACCATTGTTGCTCCGATCCAACTCCCGGTGTATCGACATATTGGGCCGGCCTTACCCGGGGGAGCATAGGGCAAGGCCGGCCCGCTGAGTACCGACCCGTGTGGGGCGGTCGTTCGCTTACAACGAGGTGACGATCGCGTCGAAGGTGTCGCTGATGCCACCCTGCAGCACGCCGAGGCCGGCCACGAGGGCGATTGCCACGAGGGAGATGATCAGGGCGTATTCCACCAGGCTCTGTCCGTCATCCTTTTTGAAAAGCTTGCGCAGTGTCTTCATATCATGTTCCTTTCTGGGGTTCCCGAAGGTTTGGGGCCTTCAGGTCTCTGTGCCAAACCACCGTTCAGTGTTCACTACAGGCGGGCGATGTGCGCGCCCAGGGTTCCATTACAGTGAGGTGACGATCGCGTCGAAGGTGTCGCTGATGCCGCCCTGCAGGACTCCCAGGCCGGCCACGAGGGCGATTGCCACGAGGGAGATGATCAGGGCGTACTCAACCAGGCTCTGTCCTTCTTCAATCCTGAAAATCTTCTTCATCAGTGTCTTCATATCTTGCTCCTTTCAAGTTGGTTAGGCGGGCTGCACCACACCGAGCCGACCGTTCGGTCGCGGCGGGGCAGTTGTCCGCCCGATTCGCTTACTGCTTGCCACATTGGCTTCACTTGTCAAGGCTCATTGCCGTCGTCGCCTTAGCCTAAAGCAACTGCAGTGCCAAAGCGGCGAGAAATTTCCGAGTCTTGCCGCTGCCGATTTGCGTAAGTGCTTGCCAGTGTTGGACTTATGGCGGGAAAAAAAACTGCGTCACTGCGGTGCACACCGGTCATGCCGCACCGCACGGCGGTCCCCGGATGTTCCGTTCGCCCCAGGTTGAGCCTGTGGAGTTCGGACCCATCGATTCAACTCGGCCGCCATGCCAAGACCGATTTGCCTGCGACGTAACCGATTGCCGCGCAACCGGTTGCGGCGCGTGAGGCGCGGAGAATGGACACAACCGCCCGCTCTGGACGCCCGCCAGACCCCCGCGAGAACCGTCGGAAAACCGGCTGGTGGGGCGAACTGCACAGGTGGGCGGTTTGGGGCAGACTGCCAGAGGAGCCTTGGACTGGGTGGACCGGGTGGACCCCGTGGACGAAGTGGGCAGCTTTGATTGACTGCCGTCGGTTGCCGTCAACTGGCGATTGCCGTCGGCCGGCGATTACAGCTTGGTTCGATGCTTTCTTCTCTTCTCCCGCTCTCCCACTCTCCTGTTCCGTTCCGCCCATATCGTGCAGTTTGCCGCAGGTTTCCTATGGTTTCGCATGGCGATGATGATGTGTGGGAGGAAGATGCGCAGATTCGTAAGTCATGGTGTGGCAAGGAGTTACGATCAGCCAGCCGGACGTGAGGGCCAATAGTCCGGATTTGCACGGTGGTTTGGAATGAAATTTGCATGCTGAAGCACCTTGGATATCCACCCATCCCTTCTGTGTCGGAGAAGCCAAATGATCAACAGTAAGGAGCTCATGGACGCACCCGTGCTGGTTCCACCGACCGGTGCGGGGGAATCGGACGCCGCACCGACAACCAGCGGCGTGCGCGAATCCGCCGGGTGTGCCGTGCCAGGCAGCGGTGACGTCCTCGCCATTCCGTTTGCCGACAGCACCACGCGCTTCTGGGAGAAGACCGTGGCCTTCTCAGCGATCAACCTCCTCGGCACTGCCGGGGCGGCGTGGGTGGTCTACCGGGGCTGGCACACGCCGTCGATCCTGGCGGCTGCACTCGCCTGCGGGGTCACAGCCGGTGTGGCGGTGGGGCGCGGCCTGCCCGCCGCACGGCTTCGGCAGGCGGGCCGAAACAGCCACCGCAGCGGTCGGCCGATGCGGCAGTTTCGCTGCGTGGGGGCAGCAACCGTGGTTTCGCTTGTGCTGCTGGCGTTTCTGCTGGAGATCGGACGCATAGCATTGATTTTCCCCGGGTGGGTGCAGTCGATAGCAGTGGCGGCAGTGAGTTGCTTTGTGGCGTATTGCACGGCGTGCTTCGTAGCGCCGATGGCGGCGGCGTTCAACCCGAGGCAGTGGCCGGCGGCGGGCAGCCGGCTCGCGCTCAACTGGCATCGCGCCCTGGGCACGCTGGTGCTCACCGCGGCCTACCTGCTCACGGTTGTGCCGGCTGGTCTGCTGGTTGCGCCGGCTCCGAAGTTTGCCCTGGCTCGCCTGGCACGCATCGCCCGCGTTCCCCTGTGGTCGTGGCTGATGCCCCTGTGCGAGGTGGGCAGGATGACGGTTTCCCTGCTTGGCGCCGAGCCGGCAGCCGGCAGCTTGCGGACCGCCTGGACCATCCTTGCCGCCGCCGTTCGGCGGATCGTCACCATCCCGCTGGTCATTCTGGGCATGGTCTACGCGCTGCTGATCACCGCCGCACACGTCCTCGTACGGCTCAGTTGCCAAGTGACCGCCGATGAACGACCCGCGATGAACTGTTAGTTTCTTTGCATGCACGTTGAACACAAACCGTGCACAATTCCGACTGGTAGGCTTCAGGCTGAAGCCTGCAGCCTGTGATTTGGCTGCGGCTTGTCCGCGTTCGGCCCTTGACTTTGAACTTTGAACTCTTAACTTCCAGCTCTTCCCGGAAAGGAGCATCACGGTATGTTTGCCTTCATTCGACAATGGTGGGTGCGGTGCCTGATCCGCCGGGCACGGCAGTGCTTCGACGCCGGAAACTGGGCGCAGGCGGCGGAGCACGCAGCGGAAGCCGCCGAGGCCGATGAGTCGAACATCTCCGCCCGCATGCTGCTGGGCCTGGCGTGCATGAAGCACGATGACCTGACGGCGGCCGCCGAGTGGTTTGCCGCCGTGCTCGCGATCGAGCCGGATCACGTGGACGCCAAGACGCACCTGGCCATGACTTACGCGAGGTCGAAGCAGTGGGACAAGGCGATGGCGGTAGTGGAGAGCCTGGCGGCGGAGCAGCCGAGCCGGGCAGGGCAGGTCGTGTGCGAGCAGCCGGCGAAGGCCGAACCGGCGCCCACTCCCGCGCCGGCGCCCGCGGCGGGGCGTACGCCGGATCTGCCGCGGCCCGCCGTCAAGCCGAACAGGTCCGTTGCCGAGATCGTGAAGGCGCAGGATTGGCCGGCCCTCAAGGAGGCTGCCGAGGCCGCACTCGCCGCGAACCCCGGCAACGGCAGCGCGTTGCTCCAACTCGGGATGGCGCTCTACCGCATGGGCCGTGGTGACGAAGCTCTCACCGCCTACGACGACGCCCTGGACGTCTCGAAGGAATCGGAGAAGACGGTGGTGAACTACAACCGTGCGATGGTGCTGATGCAACTCGGCCGCTGGGGCGAGGCCTGCCGCACGTTCGAGAGCCTCGCCATGCTCCCGGCCGATGCACGCGGCAAGATCCGCGAAGAACCCATCCTCTACAGCCTCGGCTACTGCTACATGCAGCGCAAGATGTTCAAGATGGCACAATCAGTGTACGAACGGCTCGACCGGCTGGCGCCGGACTACAGGGACGTGTCGTACTGCCTGAAGACGCTGCGGGTGCCGCTGGCGTCGAAAGCAGCCGCGCCGGAATCCGCCGGCGCCATCTGCGGTAGCTGCTCTCAGCTTTTGCCGATGGGCGCGAGCTTCTGCACCCGCTGCGGCTGGCGTGCCGACGCTGAGGACGAAATCGCGATCACGGTCGAGTCGGAGTAATGAGGAGAGTGGGCGAAAATGCCCGGTCCACTGTGCCCACTGCGACCACTTGGCCCACCGGAAAGCAGAATCCCAAGAATTCTGATCCTGAAGCCGCAATGAGCCGAAACTGATGATACAGGAACAATTGACTGCTGGCCGGAATGGTCCTACGGGAAGAGGGCGTCTTTGCACCCCGCAACGCCCGCGTGAGAGGAATTCGTAACTTTGAACTTTGAACTCCTGGCTTTAAACTCTTAACCATGCCCTTCAAATCCGTGATCTACGAGGTAGACGACCGGCTCTTCCAGGCGGAACCGCCGCCAGGTTCGCGCCGGGAGAATGCGGCGCCCGCCAAGCCTTCGGCGTCGGAAGAACTGGAAGCCTGGCGAGCACGAGCCGAGGAGACCGCGCGAAAATACCAGGAACTCCTGCAGTCGTACCGGCAGACGAAGGCGGCTCTCAAGAATGAGGCCGAATGGCGCCACCGCTGTCAGAAGCTGCTCCACAACGGCCTCCGCAACTGCCAGGACCTCGAACTCGCCATCGTTGCCGCACCGAAGATGCACGAGGAATCAGGGCAACCCGGCGACGACGACCGCATCAGTGCCGCGCTCACCGGCGGAATCCGGCAGGTTATCGAGAACCAGTTGCAGCAGTTGGCCGCCGAAGGCTTGCTGCAGGCCGTCGAGCCGCAGCCAGGCGAGCTGTTCGACGACAACTTCCACGAGGTCGTCGGCAGCAAGCCCTGCGGCAATCTCGCCCAGGGACTTGTTGCCGAGGTTGTTCGCACCGGGTATGCCTGCGGGCCAAAGGTTGTCCGAAAAGCCAGAGTGATGCTGGCGGGATGAGAGGGGAAGAGATGAAGAGATGAAGAGATGAAGGGATGATGGGATGATGGGATGATGGGATGAAGGAATGATGGGATGATGGGATGAAGGGATGATGAGAAGGGAAAACAGTTGGCGGTGGGTTGTCCACTTCGTCCACTACGTCCACTATGTCCACTGACGAATGATGAGCTTTGAGCTCCTCAACTTTGAACTCTGAACTTTGAGCTCTGAACTTCTTCCTGGAATCCGTCGTATGGAATTCAAGGTAGGGATCGACCTGGGAACAACGAACTCGGCGGCGGCATACGTCGATTTCGACGGCCGGCCGGAGATCATCCCGAACGCGGATGGCGAGAACACGACGCCGTCGGTGGTGGCGTTCGACGGTGATGCCGTACTGGTGGGGCGGACGGCCCTCGCGCAGGCGGCAGCCAATCCGGAAGCGACCGTTCACGCGATCAAACGGCACATGGCGGAGCGCGGATTCGCGGCTCGCGTCCGCGGCAGCCTCTACAGCCCCCAGGAGATCTCGGCGCTCATTCTCAAGAAGCTGAAGCAGGACGCGGAACTGGCGATCGGGCAGCCGATCGAGGAGGCGGTGATCACGGCCCCGGCCCACTTCAACACCGCCCAGCGTGCCGCCACGCGCGAGGCGGGAGAGATCGCCGGGCTGAACGTGAAGCGAATCCTCGACGAGCCTGCCGCCGCCGCACTCGCCTACCGGCTCAACGAGGCAGACCGGCTCACCATCATCGTGTTCGACCTCGGCGGGGGCACGCTTGACATCTCGATTCTGCGCGTGGCGCGCGGGCGGTTCTCGGTGCTGAGCACCGGGGGCGATAACCTCCTGGGCGGGACCGATTTCGACGAGCACGTGCTGCGGCTGCTGTGCCGCCGGTTCCAGGAGCAAACGAAGCTCGACCTCCTCGAGGCCGGCCCGGTCGTTCGCGAGCGGCTGCGCGAAGCCGCTGAAGATGCCAAGAAGAAGCTGTCCTTCAAGGACAAGGTGCGCGTGAGCGTGCCGTTCATCATCCCCGAAAAGGCGCTGAACCTTGACATCTCGATCACGCGGGCGGAATTCGAGGCGGAATGCCGGCCACTGTTCGACCGCATGGTATCGCCGGTGAACGAGGCTCTGCATTACGCGAAGCTGGCGGCGGGCGACGTGGACCAGGTGATCTTCTCGGGGGGCTCGACGCGAATGCCGCGCGTGCGCGAGCTGGTGGCGGAGATTTTCGGCAAGCAGCCGCTGTGCAGGATCAACCCGGATGAGTGCGTGGCGATGGGCGCGGCAATCGCCGCCGCCGAAGGAACTACCCGCGTCACCTTCAAGGCGTCGCGGTCGCTCGGCGTGGAAGTATCGGGCGGCACGTTCTCGCCGCTGATCGAGCGCGGCAGCACGCTGCCAACCGTGGCCGGTGAAAGCTTCACCACGTCGTTCGACGGTCAGACCGTCATCAGCTTTCCGATCTACCAGGGCGAGGATCAGCGTGCCGAGCGAAACATGTTGCTGGGGGAGGTGGTGATCGACGGCATCGAGCCTGCCCCCGCCGGCAAGGCCAAGGTGAACGTGACCTTCGAGATGAGCACCGAGGGCACGCTGAAGGCCGTGGCACAGGACGTGCGCACCGGCAAGCAGATCAGCACCGTGCTCGAAGGATCGATAATGTCGGATACCGAGCGACGCGCCGCGACGGAGCGGATCGACAAGCTCGCACGCAAGATCGAGTGAAGAAGATGAGAGGAAAGAAGATAAGAAGATAAGAAGATAAGAAGCGAAGAAGGGAAGAAGGGAAGAAGGGCAGAAGGGAAGAAGATAAGAAGGGAAGAAGGGAAGAAAAGAAGAAGGGTAGGAGGGAAGGAGGGGGAAGAGTAAGCGCGTTGCGGGTTTCCTGTTCTGAGTCCTGACTTCTGACTTCTGAATTCGTACGCACGAGCACGGCCAGAGGGGCTGTGCCGAAGGGACGCCGCATCGGGGGCGGGGTTTGCTCGCCCCCGGCGGCTAAACCGGGCATGCGTGGGTGTTCGGCTCTCAACTTTGAACTCCAACCTTGAACTTCTAACTTTGAACTTCTAACATTGAACATTGAACTCTCTCCAACTTCCGTGTCCGAATCGTGCCTCCGCCGGCGCTGCCTTGCGGCAGCGATCGATATCGCCCTGCTGCTGATCGGTATTGCCGTGCTGGGGCCGGTACACTGGGGGTATGTCGTGCTGCTCGGGGTGATGTTCCTGCTGCGGGACTGGAACGGCTGCTATAGCCCGGGGAAGCGACTGTTCCTGCTGGAAACACGGGACAAGTCGGGCGGGCCGTGCAGTGCGCGGGCGTCGGTGCTGCGGAACATCACGCTGCTGCCGCCGTTCGGGTTCATTGAGCTGGCGCTGCTGCTATTTTCAGACAAGGCGCGGCGGCTGGGCGACTCGATCGCCTTCACGCGCGTGGAGCTGAAGGATGTCCCGGCAGCGCGGGTGCCGGGGGCGGTCGAGCGGCGCACGACGGACGCGGCGGTTGGCCCGCGGGCCGCTGACGTGCCGGCCGCCATTCCCGCCGAGCCGCGCGAAGCTGCACCCGAGACCGCCGAGGACGCCGTCAGCGACCTCGTGTTGGCCGGATTCGGCGACGTGGCCGACGACTGGCAGACACAAACCGCCGCCGACGCGGAGAGCACGGTTGCCAAAGACAGCCAGCCGGCCAGCGGCACGGTCGCCGTCCCGGTCGTGCCTGCCGCTGTC
>DATKYA010000585.1:0-4297 GCA_035528775.1 Planctomycetota bacterium
CGCCGGCAAGACCTTCGTGATGCTCGGCGCGTCCGACTGTGCGCTCCTCCTCGGTGTCGTGTTCCTCTGGCAGATACAGGGCGGGCTGACGATCAGCACATTCAGCAGAATCCCGACCGTAGGCCTCGGTGCCGTCACCTATGTGCTGCTGCTCGTCGCCGCGCTCACGAAAGCGGGGGCGATGCCGTTCCACACGTGGATCCCCAAGGCCGCCGAAGCCGCCCCCATTTCTGTGACGGCCTTCATCCCGGCTGCGCTCGACAAGCTGCTGGGCATCTACCTGCTCGCTCGCATCTCACTGTTCGTGTTCGATCTCTCGTTCGGGCTGCAACTCACGCTCCTGATCATCGGGGGTTTCACGGCAGTGCTCGCAGCGATGGCGGCAGTCATGCAGAACGACGTGAACAAGCTTCTCGCGTACAGCACGGTGAGCCAGGTGGGCTACATGGTGCTCGGCATCGGAACGGGAGTGCCCGTGGGAATTCTCGGCGGTCTCTTCCACATGCTCAACCACGCGTTGTACAAGTGCTGCTTGTTCCTGTGCGCAGGCGCCGTGGAGCGCCGCACCGGCACCACCGACATGGGGAAACTCGGCGGCCTCGCGCGGGCGATGCCGCTCACCTTCGGCGGTTTCCTCATTGCTGCCATGGCTATCTCGGGCGTGCCGCCGCTGAACGGGTTCGTGTCGAAGTGGCTGGTCTACCAGGGGTTGCTGAAAATGGGCACGTCGCTGTCTGCAATGTTCCTGGTCCTGGCGCTGTTCGGCAGTGCCCTCACCCTGGCGTCGTTCGTGAAGGCGGTCTATTCCGTCTTCCTCGGCCAGCGCCCGCCTGAGCTTGCGGACGTGAAGCCCGCGGGCTTCCTGATGGCGATGCCGATTGTGTTCCTCGCCGCCGTCTGCCTCCTCTTTGGCGAGGTGTACCAGGTGCCGGTCAGATACCTGGTTGGGCCGGCGGTGGCGGAGAGCGGCGCCGGGGCGCTCGAATATGCCGGCTCCTGGAATTCCACACTCGCCGCGGGCCTGATTCTGCTCGGCGTCGCGCTTGGCCTCATCATCTACTGGATGGCCAGGCCGATCAGGATTCGCCGCACGACAATGTTCGCGGGAGGCGAGATCTTCCCCTCCGAGGACGTCCGAGTGCCCGGCACCGGATTCTACGAGAGCATCCGCAACACCGGCGTGCTCAAGACGCTCTATAGCGATGCCGAGGAGGGGGCGTTCGACATCTATGTCCTTGTTGGCCGGTACGGCTCCAACGTGGTGGAGGTGCTGCGCTCGCTCCACAACGGCGTGCTCTCCACGTACCTGGCCTTCGGCACGTTGGGCCTGCTCGTGCTCCTGTTCGTGTTGCTGGGAATCTGACGGCCGGGTTGCGGAAGCGGACGTTGCGGAAGCGGACGCCGCATCCGCACGCGTCCGCACGTGCCCGGGAGATTGGGTGCTATGATAACATTGCTGGTCATCCTCCTCGCCTTCATGATCATCGGCTCCATCATCGCGATCGAAACGCGCGATCTGCTGTCGAGCGTGATTTCGGTGGGGGCCGTCGGCATGGGGCTGTCCGTGGTATTCCTCCTCCTGGGCGCACCCGACCTCGCCATCGTCCAGGTGGCTGTGGAGGTGCTGTCGCTGATCATGCTGCTGCGGGTGATCGTTATTCGTGAGGACGTCACCGTTGCCCATCGATTCCGTCACGAGGACGTGTTTGCGACGTCGTCGGCTTTGGTATTCTTCGGCATTTTCCTGGTGTTCGCGTGGATGACGTTTCAGAAGCTCCCGGCGTTCGGGCAGCCGTTGCTGGCCGTCAGCGGCAACTACCTTGCCCACGGGCTGTCGGACGTCAACTCGCCGAACATCGTCACCGCCATTCTCCTTGACTATCGCGCGTACGACACGCTCGGTGAGGCCACCGTGATCTTCACCGCGATCATCGGCGCCCTGGCGATCTTGAGAAGCACAGGCAGGATTTCAGATGAGCGGCATGACCCTGATCGTTAAAACGATTGCCCGGCTCGTCGTCGGGTTCATCTTCGTGTTCGGTTCCTCCGTGATCCTCCACGGGCACCTCTCGCCGGGCGGCGGATTCGCAGGCGGCTCGATGCTTGCCTGCGGGTTGGTGCTCGTGCTGCTGGCCTACGGCCGCACCGAAACGCGCCGCATCATCAGCGAGAACCGAGCCGCCGCATGGGACAGCGTGGGGGCCTTCGCCTTCCTGTCGATTGCCCTCTTCGGATACTTCAGCGGGGCGTTCTTCAGGAACTTCCTGCCCCTCGGCCGACAGTTCCAGTTGATCAGCTCCGGCACCGTGATGTGGAGCAACGTGGCAATCGGGATCAAGGTGGGCGCGTGCCTGTTCGCGGCCTACCTCATGCTTGCCGGGTTCCGAATGTCGGAAGACACGTAGGGGCGGGGCCAACCGTCTCTGCAAGGAGCATCGAATGGTTCTCTACGTGCTTACAATGGTAATCTTCCTGGCCGGCCTCTACGCGACGATGGCCAAGAAGAACATCATGAAAATAGTCATCGGCATGCTCATCATGGACTACGCGGTGAACCTCATGCTCGTGCTGATCGGCTACCGGCATAATGGCTTGCCGCCCATCATGACAAGCGCCGATGAGCCGGTGTCTGCCTTCGTCGATCCGCTCCCGCAGGCGCTGATCGTTACCTCCATCGTGATCGGCCTGGCAATGACGGCCCTGATGGCCGCACTGTGCGTGAGGCTGTATCAACGCTACGGTACGTTCGACACCCTGCATATGAGGAAGCTGAAAGGCTGATGGATAACTTCCAGTTGCTGCCATTGCTGATCGCGGTCCCCCTCGGGGCGGCCTTCATCATTCCGCTGGCCGGCAGGCTGCGGGATGAAGCAGCCGAAGCGATTGCGCTCATCGTGGGCGTCGCCCTGGTCGTCTTTGCGGCCGCCACGATTGCAGCCCCGGCATCCGTCTACCGGATGGGCAAGTGGCCCCCGCCCTTCGGCATCGTGATCGTGGGCGACGCCCTCAGCAGCCTGATGCTCCTCCTGATAGCCGTCCTCAGCCTCTGCGTGATCATCTACGCCCTCGGCTACATGAAGCGATTCACCGCACGGCCCAAGTTTTACTGCCTGCTGATGCTCATGATCACCGGAATGAACGGCGTGGTGCTCACCGGCGACATCTTCAACCTCTACGTCTTCCTCGAGATCGCCGCCATCTCGTCCTACGCCCTGGTGGCGTTCGGCACGGAAGACCAGGAGCTGGAAGCCGCCTTCAAATACCTGGTGCTGAGCGGGGTGGCGTCGAGCTTCATCCTGCTGGGCATCGCACTGCTCTACAGCAAGACCGGTACGCTGAACATGGCCCACCTGGCGAAGCTGATATCCGGGGCGCCGGCCGACCGTGTGGTGCAGTTCGTCATGGCCCTGTTCATTGCAGGATTCGGCCTGAAAGCCGCAATGGTGCCGTTCCACGCCTGGCTGCCCGACGCTCACCCCTCGGCCCCCGCTCCCATCTCCGCGATGCTCTCCGGGCTGCTCATCAAGGCCCTCGGCGTCTACGCGATCATCAGGATCTTCAACGGCATCTTCACCGTCTCCGGCACACTCTCGGCCATCCTGATCACCATGGGGCTGCTCTCGATGGTCATCGGCGTGCTGCTGGCGGTGGGGCAGTGGGACTTCAAGCGACTCCTCGCCTACCACAGCATCAGCCAGATGGGCTACGTGGTGCTGGGGATTGGGCTGGGTACTCCGCTGGGGCTCGCCGGTGCGATCTTCCACATGGTGAATCACGGCGTGTTCAAGTCGCTGTTATTCCTTTGTGCCGGCGCAGTCGAACGTAGCACCGGCACCCGGAACCTGAAGGAGCTGGGCGGGCTGTGCCACCGGATGCCCGTCACCAGCACAACCTGCTCCATAGCCGCACTGTCGATCTCCGGCGTGCCGCCGTTCAACGGCTTCTGGAGCAAGCTGCTGATCATCGTCGCCGCGGTGCAGGCGGCCTCCACCCTCGGCAACGTGGCCTACGTGATCGCCGGAATCACGATCTTCGTGAGCTTCATGACGCTCGTTTCGTTCGTCAAGGTGCAGAAGTACGTGATCTTCGGCAAGCTGCCGGAGAAGCTCGCCGCGGTGAAGGAGGCCCCCGTGCGAATGTGCGTATCGCTCGTGATCCTGGCCGCCTTGTGCGTGGGGCTGGGCCTCTTCAGCCAAGTGGCGCTGCGGAAGCTCGTGCTGCCTGCCCGCGACGCAGCCCTCGACAAGACCGCCTACATCGAGCGAGTTCTCCCCGAGTCGGAAAGCCAGACCGTGAT
>DATKYA010000586.1:0-2468 GCA_035528775.1 Planctomycetota bacterium
ACGCCGCTGGGGCCTTTGACCATTTCCGCCAGGCAGAGACCGTAGATCCAGCCGCCCGTGCTGTAACCGGTGGGGAAGACCGCGTCTCCGCCGCTGTATTGCCAGTATCCCCAGCCGCCGAGGCTGGCGCCGCTGTAGATCTGCAGGTAGCTGGCGGTATCGACGATCTCCTGCACCAGATATGCCTGGGAGTGCCCCGTGAGCGGCCCGTACTGCACGGTGCTGAATTCCGGTGATGCCGAGGCGATGGCGGCGAGGCACCAGGATTCCTCCATGAACTCGCTGTTGTTGCCGACCGCGTACCAGCCTCGCCCGTTGTTCGTTCCGGGGATGGGCGGGCGGCCGTCATCAGCTTCGGATGCGGAATCAACGCCGAGCTGGCTGATGCTGGCGTAGAGGTAGTTGAGGAGGCGCAGGGCATCTTCGGCATACGGATCGTTGTTGTAGCGGAAATCATTTTCATCTGCGGCACCCGCCGGCAGCGGCGCAACATCCGAATAGCTGGCGGGGTTATGAACGTAGGTGCCGGGCGGATACGCGGGCTGGCGGCCATTGTCCGCCAGGGCCACGATGAAGCGGGCGTTGTTTGCCTTCTGGCAGGCAGAACTGCCCCACGGGATGTAGCCGATCATCGTGCTCGTGCCCGAGCCTGACCTCGACATCTGCTTGTGCAGAAACCACAGGCCGTCGTCAACCGCCGCTTCCTTCATAACCGCGAGCTGGTCATCGGTGGCGGTGTCGGGCCAGGCGGTGGCCTGCGGCCAGGGGTCCGGGCGCTGCGGGACATCCGCGTAGACCATTACGGGATACGCGGCGAAACGGCTGTCCACCGGCTCGCCCATCGCGTTGAATGATTCGGTAACCTGCACCGTGGCGAGAAACAGCTTCCGCTGGGTCACCGCCGGGTCTACCGTGGGCAGGCATTGCCGGAAGTCGACGTTGTACACGCTGTCCTGGTACCACCTCCCGGCTTCGCGTCCGGGGGCGAGGGTCCGGCCCAGGGCGGTATCCCACATGCCGTCGCCGTCGACGTCCCAACGGAAGTATACGGTGCCCGTCGCCGCGCCGCGGGCGATCGCCTTGAAGGTTGTCGGCCGGCCATTGTAGGCGGGGTGCGGGATGGACGGATCGTGCGGGCGATACGGCACCGGGATCACCTGCACCTCGCCCAGGGCACTGGCTGCAAGAATCACTGACGCGACAACAGCGAAGGCGGACGTCTTCGATAGCATGGTTGCTCCTTAGCACAGGCACCAAGGCTATTGGTTGGGGGTGGAGGTGATGATGATTGCCTCCTATAGACAATTATAGCACGGATTGGCGGGGATGTCAAACAAAGCTTTTTTCGAGCTTCCGAACAGCCGCAATCGAAGGGGCGGGCGTGAGCGCGGAGTAGGCGTTATGAGCAAGCGGCGGGACGCGCCGCGTATGTGTCTAGCACCGCTTCCGATCTGCCCCACCGCCGGGCTTGCTCCGGCGGAGGGATGACTAGCAAACACTAGCAAGGGCACTTCCCAATCACCCCTCACCGCCGGGCTTGCCACGAGGGCAAGCCCGGCGGTGAGGAAAAAACCACGGGGACGATGCCGTCGCTATTGTCTGCAAGTCATAGCCCCACGGGGACGAGTCCCGTGGTGGCATCGTGCTGCCTGACGCTAAACACATACCGCGCCGCTGCGCCCCGCCGGTTGTGCCAAAGATGCCTGCCCTCCGGCTCACTGCGAGTATTTCGTGCCGAGCTTGTTCCGTGTCTGGATGAGGTCGAGCACGTTCACCTGGCAGTCTTCGTTCATGTCGCCGGGGAGGCGCCAGTCGTACTGGGCCACCACGACGCGGGGGGCGTCCATCTTCACCTGCAGGGTAACCTGCCCCTTGGCCATGGGTGTGGTGCCCACGAACCACCGTGCGAAGGTGTAGTTGCGGCCTTCGGCGATGAAGCCCGGCGGCCATGGCGGTAGGCTGTCAAGCAAGAGTTCGTCTCACTTTTGGCAAAGCTGATTGAGAGGGCGTTTCGGTGCTTCCCACACGTGCCGACCGCCACGGGAAGGCGGGTCATGAGTGGCGGTTGCCCCCTTTTGGCGTTGAAACGGGTGTGCTATCGGTGCTATACTTTTCTTGATGCGGATAATCCATCCATATTTCCTCTTGGCGATTCCGGCAGCGGCCGTGATCCTGTATCTGCTGGCGCGGCGGCGGCACGCCTACCGCCCGCGGCTGCACTTCGCGATCAGGCTGGCGGTCGTTTCGGCAGCCATGCTCGCGATGGCGGGAGTGGAAATCCGCCGGCCCGACTGGTCGCTCCACCGCATCTTCCTGCTCGACGTTTCCGAAAGCACCGGGCTCGATTCGGCGTCGATGCTGGAGCAGATCGATGGCCTCGCGAAGACGATGGACCGCCGTGATCGCATTTCGATCATCGCGTTCGGGCGGGAGCCGGCGGTCGAGCTCGAGCCGTCATCGCCGCGTGC
>DATKYA010000587.1:0-3259 GCA_035528775.1 Planctomycetota bacterium
TCCTCTTCTTTGTGTCCCTTCGTGCTCTTTGTGTCTTCGTGGTGAAAAAAACCGTTCATCGTTCATCCTTCATCGTTTTCCCTTTGATTCCTCTCCCCATTTTCCTTTATCATGGTACTCTTCATCCGTACAATCTTACCGAGCCTTTTTCCCGGTTTTTTCCGGTGTTGAGCAACGAGCCTGAATGGACGAACAACGCTACATAATCATCAAGGGTGCCGCTCAGCACAACCTCAAGAACATCGACGTGCGCATCCCGCGCGACAAGCTGGTCGTCATCACAGGCCTGAGCGGGTCGGGCAAGTCGTCGCTGGCGTTCGACACGATCTACGCGGAGGGGCAGCGGCGGTACGTGGAGAGCCTGTCGGCCTACGCACGCCAGTTCCTCGAACAGATGCAGAAGCCGGACGTGGAGTCGGTGGAGGGCCTGCCGCCGACGATCAGCATCGAGCAGCGCACGGCCTCCGCCAACCCGCGCTCCACCGTGGCAACCACCACCGAGATCTACGACTACCTGCGGTTGATGTACGCCCGGATCGGCAAGCCCCACTGCCCCACGTGCGGCAAGCCGATCACCCGGCAAACCGCCCAGCAGATCGTCGAGCACGTGCTCAGCTTCCCCGAAGGCACGCGGCTGATGATCCTCTCCCCGATGGTGCGCCACCGCAAGGGGGAGCACCGCCCGATCTTCGAGCGGATCAAGAAGGAAGGATTCGTGCGGGCACGCGTCGACGGCACGGTCGTCGAGCTCGAGGAAATCCCCAAGCTCAACAAGAAATTCAAGCACTCCATCGAGGCGGTGATCGACCGGTTGGTGGTTCGGCCCGACGCCGCCCCGCGCGTGCTGGACTCGGTGGAGACGGCGCTGCGGCTCGGCCAGGGGCTCGTGATCGCCACCGTTGAACGCAAGATCCGCCCCGAGGAGGTCAAACCCCAGCACGGCAAGCCCAGCGAGGGTGAACGCAAGCCGGGAGAAGGCTGGGACGACCACCTGTTCAGCGAGCTTTACGCCTGCCCCGATTGCGGCACGAGCCTGCCCGAGCTGACGCCGCGGATGTTCTCGTTCAACAGTCCCTACGGCGCCTGCCCCGTCTGCAGCGGCCTCGGCGTGAAGATGGAGCCGGACTCCGACCTGATCATCCCCAACAAGGACCTCTCGCTGCAGGACGGCGCGGTGCTGGTCTACCGGCGGATGACGCCCGGCTTCGCCTGGTACTACAAGCGGCTGCTGCGGCGGTTCTGCTCCAACTTCGGCGTCTCGATGCACACGGCCTTCAGCAGGCTGCCGAAGGAGGTCCAGAAGATCCTCCTCCACGGCTCCACGCCGCTGCAGGAAGCGAAATACGGCGCCGAGTGGCCCGGGATCGTCCCCGAGCTCAAGGAGCGGTTCGCGACGTCCGACAGCGACCTCATCAAGAGCCGCATCTACGAGTATATGTCGGAGCAGCCCTGCTCGGCGTGCCACGGCGACCGGCTGCGGCCGGAGGCCCTCGCCGTGAAGGTGAATGTGCGGTCGATCGCCGACGTGTCGAGGATGTCCATCACGCAGGCTCGCGGATTCTTCCAGATACTGCAGCTCTCGGAGCAGGAGAAGGCGATCGCACGCCACGTGCTGAAGGAGATCAACGAGCGCCTGACGTTCCTGATCGACGTGGGCCTGCCGTACCTGACGCTGGACCGCCGCAGCTCCTCGCTTGCGGGCGGGGAGTCCGAGCGAATCCGCCTCGCCACGCAGGTCGGCAGCGGCCTGGTGGGCGTGTGCTACGTGCTCGACGAGCCGACGATCGGCCTGCACCAGCGCGACGACTCGAAGTTGATCGCGATCCTGCGCCGGTTGCAGAAGATCGGCAACACGGTGGTGGTGGTTGAGCACGACGAGCAGATGATGCGCGCGGCGGACGAGATTCTGGACCTCGGCCCCGGCGCGGGCGTGCACGGCGGCAAGGTGGTGGCGCAGGGCACCCTCGACGAGGTCATGCAGTCGAGGGAGTCGCTCACCGGCGCCTACCTTCGCGGCGAGCTGCGGATCGAGGTGCCCGAGCAGCGCCGCCCCGTCCACCTCCGAAAGGCCATCGTCATCGAAGGGGCCGCGCAGAACAACCTGAAGAACATCGACGTCCGCTTCCCGCTCGGCGGCCTGGTGTGCGTGACGGGCGTGAGCGGCTCCGGCAAGAGCACGCTGATCAGCCAGATCCTGTTGCCGGCCCTGCGGCGTCAGCTTTACAACGCCAAGGAGAAGCCGGGCACCTTCCGCCGGCTCCTTGGCGCGAGCGAGATCGACAAGGTGATCGAGATCGACCAGTCGCCGATCGGCCGCACGCCACGGTCGAACCCCGCCACCTACACGGGCGCGTTCAACGATGTCCGCAAGACCTTCGCGATGACGAAGGAGGCCCGTGCCCGCGGCTACAAGATCGGCCGGTTCAGCTTCAACGTGAAGGGCGGCCGCTGCGAAGCCTGCGAAGGCCAGGGCACATTGCGAATCGGGATGCACTTCCTCCCGGACGTCTACGTGACCTGCGAAGACTGCCACGGCACACGCTACGCCCGCGAGACGCTCGACATCAAGTACAAGGGGAAATCGATCGCCGACGTGCTGAAGATGACCATCGAGGAGGCGGCGGAGTTCTTCAAGAACATTCCCACGGTTTCGCGCGTGCTGAACACGCTGAACGACGTGGGCCTGTCGTACATGGAGCTGGGGCAGTCTGCCACCACGCTGTCGGGCGGCGAGGCGCAGCGCGTGAAGTTGGCGTCCGAGCTGGGCAAGCGTGCCACCGGGCACACCTTCTACGTGCTCGACGAGCCGACCACCGGCCTCCACTTCGCGGACGTTCACAAGCTGCTCACCGTGCTCCAGCGGCTCGTCGACCTGGGCAATACCGTGGTGGTGATCGAGCACAACATGGACGTGATCAAGTGCGCGGACTGGGTCATCGACCTCGGTCCGGAAGGCGGCGATGAAGGCGGGCAGATCGTGGCCGAAGGCCGCCCCGAGCAGATCGTGCAGAACCCCAATTCCTACACCGGCATGTTCCTCAAGCAATACCTGCAGAAGCAGGAAGTGGCGACGGTTGGGTGAGACGATGCGTCGATTAGCCACAAAGGCTCAAAGGGCACGAAGGCCACAAAGAAGAGATGAAGAGGTGAAGGGCTGATGAGATGATGAGAGCGTTGAAGGCAGAGCCATGCTTCAGCTCATCCATCAACTTCAGACTCTTGTCTTGACTTCTGAATTCCCGATCTTTCTTCTTCTTCC
>DATKYA010000588.1:0-4708 GCA_035528775.1 Planctomycetota bacterium
GCACGAGTGGTCCGAGATCATCGTGATCGCCTCGGGCATGATGTAGAGGCCGGCGTTCACGAGGTCGGTGTAGAGGCCGGCCATCTTGTCGAGCTGCGGCCGCATCGTGCCGTCGGAGTAGTCGACCTGCCACCAGCCGAGGTTGCTGAACGAATCCCACAGGAAGCCCGCCAGGCCCGTGCGGTGGCACACGCCCAGGATCTGCTCCCGGATCCTGTCCGCGATCGGCGCGTTCAGGTTCGCCGTCCAGCACGACGACGGATAGCCGGTATCGGGGTGCAAGCCCGATTCCTTGGCGGCGAAGATTCCGAACTTGCCGTGGCCGAGCTCCTTCTTCAGGTGGATCGCGCTGTTGGACGAAAAATGCGCGGCCATCCACGAGATTATCTTGATACCCCTGGCTCCTGCTCGCTCGCACAGCGCCTTCAGCCGCTCCTCGCCGCCGAGCACCTGCGCCACCTCGAAGTCGAGCGTGACGCACATGTTCTGGTGCCACATCTTCTCGAGGATCGTGCCCTTCCACTTCTCCTTGGGGACCAGCTCGGCGAGCGTTTCCTCGTAGGCCTGCTGGTGCTCCCACACAGGATCGATGAACACCATGTCGGCGCCAAACTCCGCCGCAACGTCCACCACGTGCTCGTAGGTGGTGTCGAACCGCATCCCGCGCCACACGTTTTCGGAGAAGAGGATGGCAACCGGCGGCTCGGGGTTCATGCCGAGTTGGCGGCAGGCCTTCTCCTGCTCGCGGTCGTGAATGCGAGTCCACAGGTTCGCCGCGTCCACGTCGTCGAGCCGGTCGCGGCACCAGGCGATGGTCTTCGGATTGGTGCGCACGCTGGTGGACTGCTCGAATCCGTGCATGTCGACGCAGCGCAGCCAATTCTCGCCGGCGTTCGACTCGATGGCGGCGCGGATGAGCGACATCCGGTCAAACCACCCCAGCAGCACGCCCGCCTTGCCGTATTGCATGTCGAAGCCGGGCAGCAGGCTCCAGCGTGCCCACATGTTGCCGGGGAGCAGCGAGGCCCACTTGTCCAGCCCCACGGTCGAATAGGTCGTCTCAAGCCCGATTTTCATTCGCGGCGGGGTGAGCCAGTTGCGGAGGCAGATCGTCACGTCGTCCAGGCTCCCGCCCACTTCCCACGTCTGGCGGTCGACGAGCCGGTGGATGGCGGTCTTGTCGCTCTCGTACTCGAACCAGTACTTGAAGCCGGAGAACGCGCGGCCGTCGATGGTATCGCGTACCGGCTCGAAGACGATCCGGAAGTCGGCTACCAGCGGCGGGGCGTCCCAGCCGGGATTCCGGAAGCAGGGATCGCCGGACGAATCGCGGCGCTCGCGGAACATCGTCGCGTCCGGATCGCTGATCGCCTTCGTGACGATCACGGTCTGCTCGCCGCGCTGCTCCACACCGATGAACCTGAACGTGCGGAAGATGTCGCCGTCGTAGGTGTCGAACCACGGCAGGAATCGCGCGGAGGCGTTCCGCAGGCGGCGGGTGCGACCGCCGCGGTCGCCGCCGACGCGAACGTCGCCGATGCTGGTGAGGTTGCCCTTGACGATCTTCGGCGTGATGACGGCATCGCCGATTGTGAGCTTGAGGGAAGGCATCAGGAATCCTTTCATTTCAACGTGTGCCGCCACCGTGGCGGAAGCAGTGATGCGATAATTGTGCAGAAAACGGGAATGGAGTCAAGAGGAAGTCAGAATTCAGAATTCAGAATTCAGGAGTCGAGCCGAAAGCGGACTTCCGAGCAAACGCCGGGAGGCACGTCAGTCCGCGTTCGGCATTCCGGATTCCGAATTCGCTGAATTCCGCCTTGAACGCCCGCTCAGTATGCGGTATACTGCACTATGGGCGGGAATGAGGCAATTCCGCATCTTCTTCGTGTTCTTCGTGGCTTCGTGTCGAATCACCCACTGGCAGGCCAATGCGCGCAATCACGCTGGCAATCATCTTGGCACTGACAACGTTTCTGAGCACGGCGGCGCGCGCCGAGGAACTCGAATCCACACTCACAGGGCCGAACGTGCTCATCCGCTATCCGAAGGCCGCGCGCAGATGGGCCGAGCTGACCCTGCGCAACTTCCCCGACGCCGACCGCCACGCGATCGACACGCTCGGGATCACGGCGAACCGCCGGGTGAATATTCACCTCTACACGTCCACCGCCGCCTTCCAGAAGGATACGGGGTGGGGGGTGTCGAACACCTTGGGCGTGGCGATGCCCAGCGCGAACCTGATCGCGATCGACTGCACGAAGGCCGAGATTCGCGGGCCGAACAGCCTCTATGTGACCCTGCGCCACGAGATGATCCACATCGCGATCGGCAGGTTGGAAGCCCGCACCGGACGACGTGTGCCGCTCTGGTTCAACGAAGGTGTGGCCACGTGGTCGTCGGGCCGAATTCTCGACGGCGACCCGAAGGCACTCGTGACGGCGGTGAACACCGGCTCGCTCATCCCGCTCGGGCAGCTCGTCAACGAGTTCCCGGAGTCCAGCATCGCCCGCGAGCTTGCCTACCAGCAGAGCGAGAGCACCATCGCGTTCATCGTACACGAGTACGGCGACGGCAGCGTGCGGCGGATCGTGCGGCTGATGCAGGAGGGCAGCGATTTCCCCGCCGCCCTCGCCGCCGTGGCGCCCGGCATCGATTTCGAGTCCAAGTGGAAGGAATACGTCAGCCGGAGATACCCGATGCTCAGCTTTCTGCAGAATTTCCTCTCGCTGTTCACGATGGCGACTTTTTTGCTCATCATCGCATACGGCGTCTACCGCCTCCGCCGCCGCCGCAAGCTCCGCGAGTGGCGACAGGAAGAACGGATACTTTACGGCGATGATGACGAATACTCAGAAGAGAATGAGGAATGATGAAACGCAGCGAGCAGCGGTTTCCCCCCTTTCATCATTCATCATTCTTCATTCATCATTGAGGTTCCTATGATCATCGGCATTCCGAAGGAAATCAAGCCGTTCGAGTTCCGCGTGGGGATCGTTCCCGACGGCGTGGAGCAGTTGGCGTCGCACGGGCACCGCGTGCTGATCGGGACGGGCGCCGGCGAGGGCAGCGGCATCGATGACGACGAATACCGCGCGGCCGGCGCGGAGATCACCACCGCGGCGGAAGTCTACCGCCAGGCCGACCTCGTGATGAAGGTGAAGGAGCCGCAGCCGGAGGAATACCCGCTCGTGCGGCCCGGCCAGATCATGTATGCGTTCTTCCACTTCGCCGCGTCCGAAGAACTCACGCGGGCGATGCTGGACCGGTGCGTGACCGCCGTCGCGTTCGAGACGATGCACACGCCCGACGGCCGCCATCCGCTCCTCACGCCGATGAGCGAAGTGGCCGGGAAGATGGCGGTGCAGGAAGGCGCCAAATACCTCGAGCGCCCCATGATGGGCCGCGGAATCCTGCTCGGCGGAGTGACTGGCGTCGATCCCGCCGAAGTCATGATCATCGGCGGCGGAATCGTCGGCACCAACGCCGCCAAGGTCGCCGCCGGCCTGGGCGCGAGAGTGACGATCTTCGACGTGGACCTCGAGCGGCTGCGCTACCTCGACGACGTGATGCCGCGCAACGTGGTGACGCTGTTCTGCAACACCCACAACCTTCGGCGCAAGATTCGCACGGCCGACCTCGTGATCGGCGCGGTGCTGCTCGAAGGCGCCCGCGCACCCCGGCTCGTCACCGAGAAAATGGTCAGGACGATGAAATGCGGAGCAGTGATCGTCGACGTCGCCGTCGACCAGGGCGGCTGCATCGAAACCACCCGCCCCACCACCCACGGCGAGCCGACCTACGTGCTCCACGGCGTCGTCCACTACGGCGTGACCAACATGCCGGGGGCCGTGGCGAGAACGTCGACCTACGCGCTGGCGAACGTGACCATCGGCTACGCGGCGCAGATCGCCGACGCCGGCCTTGCTCGCTCCGCCGCCGACTGCCACGTCATTCTCAGCGGGATCAACACCCACGGAGGAAGCGTGACCAACCGCGCCGTGGCCGACACCTTCAGGATGCAGTGGGCCGATCCGTGCAAACTGCTGTCAATCGAGTGATCCCGGCCCCCCTGGTGCATGCACTTTTCCGAAAAACCATCGTGGTACAATGACTTTCCCGGAAACAGGATTTTTTCCGGAAAAAACAGTTGACATTTTCCGCCCTCTCGTGTAGAATAGAGCGAGTAAGAGAAAACCAAGCTCTAAGCTTTTGGGCGCGGCTTTACGATCTCCCGGCGAGCTTCCTCCCTCCCTCGTCGGAGCCCTCGTAGAGCCGCCGCCTTTTTTTCGTCTTGAGGCTTGGCGAACATGAGGGAAGAAAGCCACGAAGGTACGAAGGCCACAACGCGGCCAAGGCCGCAACCAAAGAGGGCATTGGGCTATGGGCTTTAGGGCTTGCGGCTTGCGGCTTGGGGCTTGGGGCTTGCGGCTTGCGGCCGCAGAAGGCGGCGTGCCACAAGTCCACTTGGTCCACTGAGTCCACTTGGTCCACTTGGTCCACTGTGCCCGGGAATCTTGCGCAAAAAACACAGGATTTTCAGGATAGTAGTACAAAGGTCACGAAGAAGAGGAAGAATGAAGAGATGAAGGAGTGAGGGGGAGGTTGATGATGCATCTTTCCCATCATCTCATCATCTCTTCATCCCATCATCTCTTCATTTTCTGCTCGGCCTTCTTCATCGCGCTTCCGGCTCGATGGCGGGCAG
>DATKYA010000589.1:0-3144 GCA_035528775.1 Planctomycetota bacterium
TGACTTTCAGGAAGGCCGGGAAATGAGCAGCGGCGTAGCTGGGGCGGGCCACTGTTGCCCGCCCTCGGCGTACCTGACCACAGCGCCCGCAAGGAGCAGATCATGGCAAAGGACCGACCCAACATCATCCTCATCACGACCGACCAGCAGCGGTACGATACGTGCGGGCCGGCGGCACCGACGTTCATGCGGATGCCGCATTTCGATAACCTGTCCCGCGAGGGGATCACGTTCTCGAAAGCCTACGCGGACTGCGCGGTCTGCGTGCCGGCGCGCGTAGGAATCATGACCGGCAAGACTGCCCTGCTGCACGGGAAGCTCGACAACGGCGAGACCAGCGCGGTGCTCGGCCGCGAGAATACGCTGCCCGGATGCATGCGAACGCTCGGCTACCAGACGGCCGCCATCGGCAAGATGCATTTCGGGCCGGAACGCGTGCGGCACGGCTTCGACGACATGATCATCCCCTCCGACTACTATCGTCAGATGGAACGGAGCGGCGTGCCCGTCAAGCCTATGCATCACGGCCTGGGGCAGAACGGACTACATCCGCGAGCGGCGGGACCCGACGGTTCCGTGCTTCCTGTGGTGCTCGTTGCACAACCTTGCCGGAGTCGCGAAACACAAGGACCAGCGCGACCGCCTTCGCGGCGCGCTGATCGAGCGGCATCGGTCGCTCAACTCGAAGCACCTGAAGGATGGCGAGCTGACGGTGCTGCCCGTGAGGACGACGTCCATCGCGGACATCCGTAATACCCCATGGCCGGGATACCACACTGAGTATTTCGGTGTGGATGTGAGACATTGAGGCGATAGAAGAACACAAGCAAGAGGACGAAAGCAATGAAACCAGTTCGGTACAGCGCGAAATGCAGTTCAATTG
Organism: Planctomycetota bacterium; assembly: GCA_035528775.1. GTDB lineage: Bacteria > Planctomycetota > PUPC01 > JABMSA01 > JABMSA01 > DATKYA01. The sequence goes on from DATKYA010000589.1 coordinate 884, forward strand.
TGGCAGCGATCGCGATGTTGTTGTCGGTGACATGCTCGGCGGCCGCCGAAAACATGATCGGCCGGCAAAGCCAGAACGAGGGCATCCTCGTGCTGCCGGAGCCCGCGAAGGTCACGATCGACGGCGATCTGTCCGAGTGGGACTGGTCCGGCCGCATCTGGGTGTTCGTGGACAGGAACGTTCGGGTCCGGTACTCCGTGGAAGCCGCGGCGATGTGGGACGCGGAGAACCTGTACCTGGGCGCGAAGTGGCGGGATCCCACGCCGATGTACAGCACAGTCGATCCCGAGTTCAACCCGGAGGACGGCTGGAAATCGGATTCGTGGCAGATGCGGTTCCGCACGGACAAGATCAGCCACCTCACGACGTGGTATTTCACGCCAAAGAAGATGCCGGTATTGCACGGGCAGTTCGGAAAAAGCGCAACGGAGCCGTTCGGCGGGCCCGGCAGGTTCCACGTCTGCGATGAGCAGGGCGCCAGCCCCGGCCGCACGAAACTCGGCCGCGGCATCGAGATGGCGTACAAGATGGGCGACGACGGCAAGAGCTTCTCGCAGGAACTGAAGCTGCCGTGGAACATCATCTGGGAGAAGGTGCCGGAGATGAAGGCGGGGCTGACCTTCCAGATGGGCAACGAGTTTCTGTGGGGCGACCCGTCGGGGAAGACGTGGCCGGTTCACCGATACGCGGATAACATGCAGCCGCGGGTGACCAGCCGGGAGTTTTACTGGACTAACTGGAAGGGGTGGGGCAACGCCGAGCTCGTCGCGAAGGGCAACGTTCCCGTGCGGGAGTACGTCGATACGGCGGAGAAGCTTGGGGGCGTCGTCCCGGTGCGAATTGATATCCCGGCGAGCGCCGCGCGGTTCACCGTCGCCATCAACGACCCCAACGGAACCCGTGTGCGGAATCTCGCCGGCGATTTCCTCCCGGATGAATACGCCGTCGAAAGGAAGGGCGACCGCCGAACCGTCGAAGTGCTGTGGGACTGCCTCGACGACAAGGGCAAGCTGGTGCGGCCGGGCGCCTACCAGGTGATCGGGCTGACGCACGAGGGGCTGGGCGCCGACTACGAGATGTCCTACTACAACCCCGGCACTCCGCCGTGGCCCTCGAGCAACGGCAGCGGCGCGTGGGGCGCCGATCACGCCTGCCCCAGCAACGTGGCCCGCAGCGGCGACTGGATGATCGTATCGTGGGCCGGAGCCGAAGGCGGGAGCGGCATCATCGGAGTTGGGCCTGATGGACGCAAGAAGTGGGGCGAGAAGCGGGGGGCGTTGGATCTCGCGGCCGACGAGCAGTTCGTCTACGCCGTGCTGGGCAACTTCGAGTCGGAGCCGAAGTCGCTGTTCCGCCTGGGCAAGAAGGACGGCTCCTACCAGCCGTTCATGCTCGCGGGCAAGGCGCGGCCATTCGAGCTGAGCATCGACGATATCCTCGGAAATGCCGAGACGGGCACGATCAGCGGTCTGGCGGCGTGCGGCGGAAAGCTGGCCGTCTCGCTGAGCAGCGGCAAGCTTGCGATCCTCGATGCCGAGTCTGCCAAGCCGATCAAGACGATCAGCGCACCCGGGATCGGGAGGCTGGCGTTCTCGCAGGACGGCAAGCTGTATGCGCTCGTTGACGGCAAGGTGCACGCGGTGAACCTCGAGGCCGGGAAGCTTTCGGCGATCCCGACGCCCGGCGTGGCGACGGCACGGGACCTCGCCGTCGACAATGATGGCAACATCGCGGTGGTGGACGCGGGGCCGGACTCGCAGGTGAAGGCGTTCTCGCCGCAGGGCAAGCCTGCCTACACGTGCGGCAAGAAAGGCGGGCGGCCCATTCGAGGGGCGTTTGACAAGCAGGCGATGATGCGGATGAGCGCGCTCGACGTGGATGCCGCCGGCAACGTGTGGGTAACCGAAGCGTGGAACTATCCGCGGCGCGTTTCCGTGTGGGGGAAAGATGCCAAGCTCGTCCGCGATTACATCGGCAATACCGGCTATGCCGGCACAAGCTGCTACCTGCACGACGATGACCCGACGCTCGCGTACGTTGGTCCCATCGAGATCAAACTCGATCGCGAGAAGAACACGTGGGAGGTGACGCGAATCCTGTGGCTGCCGGACAGGACGAAGGGCGAGGCCTTCGAGATCACCACCGGCACGCACGCGGCGCCGAACTTCGTCAGTGCCACGATCAACGGGAAGAAATCCCGCTACCTGTTCGCCCACGAGAAAGGGCTGGTCGTCTACATGGAACGGGGCGGCAGGGACTAC
>DATKYA010000590.1:0-2969 GCA_035528775.1 Planctomycetota bacterium
ACTGCCGGCGGCGATGATCGGGGAGGTGCATCCGGCTCCGACGTTCGCGCCCCACAGGCGCTTCGGGGGCCAGCCGTTGGGCCAGCCGGAGCGTTCGGACGTGATGCCGGTGCCGTTTGGGCCTCGCCACGTCGGCCAGTCCTCGGCACGCGCATGAAACGCGAGCTGGGCCGAAAGCACGGCTGCTGCGAGGGCGACGAGAACGCGAGTGGTGATCATGATGCGTGTCTCCGGTCCATGCGAGCTTTGTCTTCCCCCATTATAGCGGAAACCTGCCCGATTCGCCAAGTAAGGATACGGCTCGAATGAGAGCGGGTCGAACACTTCCTTGATTCGCACGCGGCTTTCTGGTAACTTTGGTGGATCGACAGCGGTTGCGTGCCCGTCTTCGGGAACAGGATCACCCGGCAATCTCGATATGCAGTCGAAACCCGCAACGAACGGCAGCGTGCCGATTTTCTTCTATCACAGGATTGGCCCTGTTGCCGCGGGAAAGATGAGCCAGCGGCTGACCGTCAGTCCGGAGCGCTTCGCATTCCAGATGTGGCTGATGGCGAAGCTGGGCTACCGAACGATCGCGATGGACGAGCTTGCGGACGCATTGGGGGCCGGCGAGGTGCCTCGCAAGCGATTCGTCATTTCGTTCGACGACGGCTTCGCCGGCCTGTACCGCCACGCGCTGCCGATCCTCGAGCAGTATGGATTCACGGCGATTGTGTACCTCGTGGCGTCGCGGATCGGCGATATCGATCGATGGGATGAGGGGCTCGGCTTCCCGCTGCAGCCGCTGCTGAGTTGGGATCAGATCCTGTCGATGGCCGCCCGGCGGATCGAGTTCGGCTCGCACACGAGCAGCCATCCGCGGCTGACGACTCTCGACGATGCCCGGCTCGGCGAGGAGATCGCGGGGTCCCGCAAGATACTGGCCGACGGCCTGCAGCGGCCGGTCCGGCATTTCTGCTACCCCTACGGTGCACACGACGCGCGCGTGATTGAGGCCGTGAAGGCTGCAGGATTCCGCACCGCCGTCACCACCGTCAAGGGCCGGGTGAAGGCGGGCGCTGATATTCTCGCGTTGCCGCGCGTCAAGATCAGCAAGGGCACCGGCAACCTGCGGTTCTGCCTCAACCTGGCATTCAAGTACTGATCCGCCATGTGGGGCGTAGGGGCGAACCCTGTGTTCGCCGTTTCGGGCATCATTTCATGCGTACGAGGGCGAACACAAGGTTCGCCCCTACGGCATCGCGAGGCGCATTTACCTGACGAAAGCATGGACGCATCCGTTATCCTGATAACCTACAACCACCCGAAGCTGCTCGCACTCACGCTGGATGGCTACGCCCAGCAGACCGACAGGCAGTTCGAGCTGGTGATCGCGGACGATGGCTCGACGAACGAGACGCGCGAAGTGATCGATGCGTTCCGCTCGCGGGCGCCGTTCCCGGTCGTGCACGCGTGGCACGAGCACAACGGCTTCCGGCGGGCCGCGGTGCTGAACCTCGGAATCCGCCATTCGACCAGCGGCTACTGCATTTTCAGCGACGGCGACTGCATCCCGTCGAAGGATTTCGTCGAGCTGCACCGGTGGCACCGCCAGCAGGGGCAGTTTCTGCTGGGCGGTTACGTGCGGCTCACCGAGGACTACTCGAAGTCGATGACGCCCGAGAAGGTGATCGCCGCCGACTTCGTGCACCAGATGACGGCGAAGCGGAATCGCGAGCTGTGGCGACGGCACATCAACACGTGGTTCTACAACCTCGTGGGTGTGAAGGACCGGCCGCACATCGCCGGAGCGAACTTCTCGGCGTGGCGCAGCGACCTCGACGCCGTGAACGGCTACGACGAGAACTTCATGGGCTGGGGGCGCGAGGAAAGCGACCTGCGCACACGCTTCCGCCGCTACGGTCTCAAGGGCAAGTCGATGTGGCCGTACATCCTGGCCTATCACCTATGGCATCCGATCGATCCGTCGAAGGCAAACGTGCAGCGGAACATCGAATACTACCGTCAATCGAGCCGGCGGATACGGTGCGAAAACGGCCTGGTGAGGTTGGATGCATGAAGGTTTCCGATGTGGCAGCCTGGTGGCGGTTGCGCAAGCTCGTGCGAGAGCCGTGGGCCGCAGGGATGCTGCGCAAGAACCGAGCGCCCGGGCTGCGCGAAATCCGCCTGCTCGACGGCGGCACGATCACCATTCGCGGCGGCACGCCCGACACGCAGTGCTTCCACCACATCTTCGGATGCGACGAATACGGCCTGGACGCCCTGCCGCCCGGCACGATCGATACGGTGGTGGACGTTGGCGCGCACATCGGGCTGTTTACCGTGCGGGCGGCGAAGCTTGCCCGCTGCGTGATCGCCATCGAGCCGGTCACTGAGAACTTCCAGCTCCTGGAGCGGAACGTTGTAGGGGCGCACCTGCAGAACGTCTGCTGCCGGAAGCTGTGCCTGTCGGAGGCCGACGGCACCATCGACATCGTCATCTCCGGGCGGAACGACGGGCATTCGATCTACGGGAACCTCACCCCCTCCCCGCTCTCCAAGCATGGAGAGGGGGCTGGAAGTGAGGCCGCAGCGGCGGGATCGGAGTCAGTGCCGGCGATGACGCTGGAGTCGATCTTCCGTAGCGAGGGTATCGACCACTGCGATTTCCTGAAGCTCGACTGCGAGGGAGCGGAATATACCGCCCTCATGAACGCTCCTCGCGAGATCATTGACCGCATCGGCCGGATCGCGATGGAATACCACCCGGTTCCGAATCCGGCGCACACCGGGCCTGCGCTCGCCGAGCACCTTCGCTCGGTGGGGTTTCACGTAGAGATCAGGCCCAGCAAGCGGAAGCCGACGCAGGGGATGATGTTCTGTCATAGAAGGGAATGAAGAGATTGGGGGATGATGAGATGAAGGGATGATGGGAAAGCGGCAGGGCGGTCTCGTCCCTTCATCCCATCATCTCATCATCAGCCTCA
>DATKYA010000591.1:0-4236 GCA_035528775.1 Planctomycetota bacterium
AGGTCGGCGCGGATTTCCTGCTCGTCGAACCTCTCGCTGCTGATCATGGCCGGGTTCGGCTTGCGGCAGAACACGTATTTGCCGGCGAGCGCCTCCCCGAGGAACTCCTGGTCGGCCCACGGCGACACCGACACCTTCCGCAGGTTCTGAATCTTGCGGATCGATTCCCACCGCGAATGCACCGGCTCGCAGCATCCATAATACGACAGCCCGAACCGCTCGATCACCGGCAGTTGGTACGGGAAAATGAACTCGGCAAACATCTCGGGCGACACGCCCACCGTCTCCTGCGACTCCGACAGCCCCCACAGGTCCTTGAGGACCACGGGGTCGTTCGCCCGCTTGCCGGCCTGCGGCAGCTCCAGCGTGTACCCCAGGCTGCCCGAGCCCACGTAGTCGTTGCGGTTGTTCAACGACAGGATCTGCTCCTTCTCGACGAAATCGAGCAGGGCGAGGTGGTCGTCGCGCAGGAAGGCCATCAGCCGGTGGAGGCCTTCGGGGTTGTCATACATGAACAGCATCAGGTTTTCCAGGCCCACGAGGTCGATGGCCGTCCACGTCATGCCCATGGTCCACCAGAATCCGCCACGCTGGCGGACGTCCAGTATGCCGCCGAAGATCTCGGCGAGCGAGGCTTTCCACTCGAGGGAGCTTTCGCGGTTGATGGAGAAGGTGCGCGGCCGCAGCTTCGCGAAGTCGGTCCGCAGGTCCTTCACCGGCGATTCCCATCGATAGCTGGCCAGCTTGCCCTCGTTGCTGGTGGTCTGGCGCTTCGACTGCACGCCGTAGTCGCTGATCTGCAGGTGCCAGTTCCACGTGATGATCGGTTCGACCACAGAGTCGTCCTTCACGTGCTCGTAGGTGAAGATGGTGTTGCGGAGGCCGCGCTCGAGGCCGCGAGCCCAGTCTTGCGTGCACTCGAGGACGGAGACGGGGACGAGCTCGTCGAGCACGCCGCCGGTTTCAGCCAGGATCATCGGCCGCTCGCCGCGCAGCGAATTGTGCTTCAGCCACAGCCGCCGCCGCTCCTCCATCACGGGGTCCTGCGATATCCTCTTCACCTGCCTCGCGAGATCGCGGAGGATCTGCACGTCGGCACTGTTCAATGCTCGCCTTGGTGTGCTCGCCATCGGGTGGAACTCCAATATACGGTACGACTTGTGGAACGGAATGCCCTGCTGTCTCCCCGTTTGGGCGGGCACGGCCGGGCTTCGTGCGGCAGCGGAGTCCGCCGGGAAGGCGTCCCAACGTTCCACTGAAATCGGCTCGAGGCGCGTGGCAGTACGTGTGCGCCGTGTGCCATGCAACGTGCACGAATCGTACGGGCGATTGCGCGCGGACGAGCGACAGAGGCGCGACCTCCACGGGAAGAACCGTCATTTTACCAAACGGGGCCGGCTAGTTGCAACAAAAAACATGGGATGATAACCAATCTTTCGCGCCTTGAATCGCGCCGCGTTTTCATCATAATGATGGCCGGCCGGTACCGAGAAAACCGGAGATCGAATCATGCTCCACACGTGGCTCTCATCCTCATGCGTCCGGCATTTCCCCCTGACGCCCGCCCGCGCGAATCAGCCGATCCTGCTCGACACCGCGCTGAACGAGCAATCGAGCTTCCAGGCCTGCGTGCGGCTGGAGGGCGAGGACCGTCAGCATGTGCGCGTGGAAGCGGCAGGCCCCGCCGGTTGGGGCGTTCGCGTGCGCCGCGTGGGCTGCGTGCCGATGCCCCACCACAACCTGCCGGCCGAGCAGGTTCCCGCCGACTGCGACGGCATCGGCCAGGTACCAGGCTTCGTGCCCGATCCCCTGTTCGACGAGGATTCGCTGCTGCTGGCGGCCGGAGAGGCGCACGCGTTCTGGATCACAGTACGCCCGGGTCCGAACGCCGCGCCCGGCGACCACGCGATCACCGTCAGCATTGTGCCCGAGCGCGGCTCGCAGGTCACGCTGGCGGCCACGGTCCGGATGCATGACATCACGCTGCAGCCGCGCCGCGACTTCCCCATCACCCACTGGTTCTACGTCGATTCGCTGATCGACTGGTATCGCACCGAGATGTTCGACGAGCGGTTCTGGCAGATTCTGCCCGCGTACTTGCGCGACGTGGTCGAGCACGGGCAGGACGTGCTGTACGTGCCGGCGTTCACACCGCCGCTGGATGGCGTGAAGCGCCCCAGCCAGCTCCTGCGCGTGCAGCCGGACGGGCCTGGTCGCTGGCAGTTCGAATGGGCGGACGTCAAGCGATACGTCGGCCTCGCCCGGCAGTGCGGCATCACGCATTTCGAGTGGTGCCATCCGTTCACGCAGTGGGGCGCGCGCCACGCCATCCGAATCTACGAAGGCCAGGGCAAGACCGAGCGGCTCCTGTGGCCGCCGGAGACCGAAGCCACCTCGCCGGTCTACCGGGCGTTCCTCTCGCAGTACCTGCCGCAACTGCACCGCTTCTGCAGCGAGGAGGGGATTCTCGAGCGCTCGCTGTTCCACGTGTCGGACGAGCCGCACGGCGAGGAGCACCTGCGCAACTACCGCGCGGCGCGGGCGATGCTGCGCGAGATGGCACCGTGGATGCGCGTGATGGACGCCCTCAGCCAGATCGAATTCGCCGCCGACGGCCTCACCGACCTGCCGATCCCCAGCATCCAGGCGGCGGCCGGGTTCATTGACGCCGGCATCACCTGCGGCTGCTACTACTGCTGCGGGCCGCGCGGGAAGTACCTGAACCGCCTGCTCGACACTCCTCTGGCCAAGATCGCGATGCACGGCTTCCTGTTCTACCGCTGGCCGTTCAGGGTGTTCCTCCATTGGGGCTACAACTACTGGTACGAGTCGCAAACGCGGCACCTGATCGATCCGTTCACGGTGCAGGACGGCCTCGCGTGGCAGCGCGGCTGGGCCTACGGCGATCCGTTCGTGGTCTATCCCGGCCCGAGCGGCCCGATCGATTCCATGCGGTGGGAGATCTTCGGCGAGAGCCTGCAGGACTACCGCCTCCTCCAGACACTCGGGATCGACCGCGACGACCCGCTGCTGGCCGACGTGCGAAGCTTCGAGGATTTTCCCAAGACGGAAGCCTGGCGGCGCGAAACACGGGCCGGGTTGCTGCGGCGATCGGCCGAATAGCGCGAATCGCCCTCCTGCCTGCCTGCGCCCACAAGACGTTTGCGCACCCTCGTGAGGACTTCCTCGCGAAAAACACTTGACAGCCATTGGGCGCCGCAGGTATAATTTCGGTGGGTGACGGTGCGCGTGCGAAACAACGTCCGAGAACACGAGGAGAGAAAACGATGAACAAGAAGCTGCTGCTCGCGCTGCTATGCCTGTGCGCGCTGCTGATCCAGGGCTGCGCGCTGGTGTACGTGGAGGACAGGGAAACGAACGATGGGGCCATGAAGAGGGAGTACGGGCTGCTGGGCGGGCTTCTCCCGCTGTATCGTTACACGGGCCAGCGTCCCAATGAAGATTGCGATCATGGCGAGCCCGACAGCCACGATCAGGATCAATCACAGAGCCGCATTGGCGAATAGGCTTGGGCGGGCGACAGTGGCCCGCCCCTACAGTTCCGTCACGAAGCATAACGGGCGAAGGAAAGGGGGATGCCATGGGCAACGTGGATTCGCAGCGTTCATCGGGGTTGGCCGCCACGAGCACTATCGCACTCGTGATTGACATCGTTGAGCTTGTCGTACTCGGCGCGCTCTTCGTGGGCGCGATCCCGAAGTTCTGCAAGATGTTTGCGGAAATGGGCATGGGGCTGCCTGTCGTAACCCAGATCGTCATTTCGGTGCCGGGCGCGGGATATGCGGCAATCTTCCTGCTGCTGCTGGTGGCGCTTGTCGCGAAGGAATTGCTCATCCGCGACAGGAGAATCACGCTGACGATCAACACCATCGCTGGCCTGGCTGGCGTGGTCTGGCTGCTCGTGGTCGTCTTCGCGCTGTTCTTGCCCATGGTAACGCTGATGACCAACGTCAGGTAGCTGCTCGGAACTCGCCTACAACACCTTCGTCACAAAGAATCCCCGCACTTCCTTTCCACCGGGATACACGGTAGCCGGTGCAAGGCCGAAGCCGAGTGCCCGCCACATCGCCAATCCTTCCAGCCTGTCTTCGGAGCTCCACGCCCGAAGCTGATACGCTCCTGCCGATTTGCCCCGCCACGCTGCCATGCCGATCATGCGGCTGGCGATCCCTCGGCGGCGGAATTCCAGCCGCACCTCGATGATGTCGATGAATG
>DATKYA010000592.1:0-2361 GCA_035528775.1 Planctomycetota bacterium
CCTCAATGCAGGCGACCGGCGCCAACCAGGACCCGCGGCCTGCACACTGAGGTTCGGGGGAATGCGGAACTCCGGAGATCCGACAGTCGGACGCTCCTTCCGCGTTCACTTGTCACTGTGCCCGGCCAGGCGTCATTTTTGTGGAGGCATGCAATGAAGAAAATGGACAGGCGGAGCGGTTTCACACTCGTCGAGCTGCTCGTGGTCATGGCGATCATCATGGTGCTCGCCGGGCTGAGCATGCCCGTTTACCACCGCTATCGGGCCACCGCCTATAGCGTGAAATGCCAGGCGAACCTGAAAGCCATCGGCGTGGCCTTCATGACCTACCAGACGTCCTACAACGGTTGGATGCCGTACGCCCTCGACAACAAGGTGGAGCAGACCGACAAGAAAGGTCAAGCCGTCACCTGGAAATACGAGCTGAGCTTCTTCCTCGGCAATCATCCTCCCAAGGCCCATGAGAGGAAGTCGTATCCGCTCCACCCCGCCTTCTTCGACTCCGTCAAGGGCAAGGGCAAAGGCAACTACTTCCTCTCCGCCGCCCACTTCGGCGGCAAGATCCAGGTGAAGAATGCCAGCGATGAATGGGTGGACTACTACGAGTATCAGCCTTCATGGAAGCTCAACGCCAAGGGCGAGCGAGAGTATGAGGTTCGCATCGAAGTGAAGCCGATCGGCTACATGCCCTACAGCTCGTGGCGCTCCCCCGAGCAATCCGCTATTGTGACCGAAGCCATTGATCCCAAGATGCAGCGCGGTTATGCACGCGACGCCAAGACCAAGGACGTTACCATCGATTATCGCCACGCCGGCAAAGCGAACGTCCTCTTTCTCGACTGCCACGTCACCGAGTTCGAGAAGGGCGACACCCGCCTCTACCTCGAGCCCAACGGCAGGACCGGCGGATACTTCGACAAGAAGCTACTCGAATCCGGCGACACGACGAAGCTTGATGCGTACGTGCGCATCAAGCAGGTGCCCCCTCCCGGCGAGACAGCGCCGAGATAGGCTCTGACCCCCTGTCATCTCATCTGGCATCGCAGCACGACCGCGAGCCGGCTGCCCGGTTCGCGGCTGTGTTTTCGCCTGCCTGCCTTTGCAACACCTTCCGTGCCGATCGCCGCCGTAAACTCCGCATCGCCGCCTCCGATGATACCGGTGGGAGGACAACCAACGGCACAGGAGGGAAACATGCAGAACAAGATCCGGAATATGGCGCCCGGCCTCGCACCGGCCGACGAGCTCAGGCACTTTAAGGCTGTCGTGCGCAGCCTGATGAACCAGGCCGAGTCGATTCTCGCCGAAATCGAGCTGTCGGCCCACGGCAAGGCCATCGAAGACAAGATCGCGATGCTCGACCACTGCCTCGACTACACCCGCCGGCTGTGCGAGCCCGACAGCGACCCCTGCCACATCCCGGCTATTGAGGTTGATTCTCCGCCCGGCTTATGCTGAAATGGAAGCATGGCCAACATCCGGGTGCACTTCGAAACCTTCGGCTGCCAGATGAACAAGCTCGATTCGGAGGCGGCTGCCGAAGCACTGCTGCGCGCCGGCTTCGAGATCGCTGACGATCCCGATTCCGCCGACGTGATACTGTTCAACACCTGCAGCGTCCGGCAGCACGCGGAGGAGCGGGTGTATTCGCGGATCGGGGCGCTGAAGTACCTCAAGCGGCGCCGCCCGCACCTCGTGATCGGCGTGATGGGCTGCATGGCCCAGAAGGACGGCGAGCTGGTCTTCCGCCGGGCTCCGCTGGTGGATATCGTTTGCGGCCCCCGGCAGGAAGCCGGGCTCGCCGGGCTGATCGCGGAAGCACGCAGCGGCCGCCGAGTCCTCGCACTCGACGACGGCCGGATCGTCCGCGAACGCACGGCCGGGCCAGCGCGGGCGTCCGCCGATCTCCTCGTCGTCGATCACGCTCCGCACCCTTCTGTGGAACGGGACGGCCGCCTGCGACCGTCGCCGTTCCAGGCATTCACAGCGATCATGCTCGGGTGCGACAACTTCTGCTCCTATTGCGTGGTGCCGTACGTCCGGGGGCGCGAGGAAAGCCGCCCGCCCGAAGACGTGGCCGCCGAGGTCTCCCGCCTCGCCGAATCCGGCGCCCGCGAGATCACACTGCTCGGCCAGAACGTGAATTCCTACGCCTCCGGCTTGCCGCAGTTGCTCCGCCGCATCCACGACACCCCCGGGCTCGAGCGAATCCGGTTCATCACGTCGCACCCGAAGGACGTCTCCGACGACCTGCTCGCGGCAATGGCCGAGTTGCCGAAAGTCTGCAGGCATCTGCACGCGCCCGCGCAGTCCGGTTCGACCCGCATCCTCCACCTGATGAACCGCCGCTACACCCGCGAG
>DATKYA010000593.1:0-3382 GCA_035528775.1 Planctomycetota bacterium
TGTTGTGGTTGATGGACGATTCGGTGCAACTGATGGTTCGCGGCTCGTAGTTGACCTGGTCGAGATCGGGGTACATGAGGAAGCCGCGGGCGTGCAGGATGATCCCGAACTGGTCGGGATGCTGATGGCCGTAGGGTTCGCCGCCCCTCGCCAGAACGGCAAGGGCCTTGCCGGCCCAGTAGGCGGGGGATTCGTCTGCCCGCAGCATTGCCAGGCCCGACATCGGCCACAACTTGGACGGCGCCGGCGGCGGCTCGATCTTGTCGGGAAGCTTCGGCTCGCCCACCGTGAAGCTGCGTCGCTGCTCCCGCGGCAGCAGCGAGAGGAAGTACGCAAGCTCCGGATCGGGCGTCCACGCGTAGATGTTGAGGAGGTCGCCGGCATAGTCGGAGCGGCGGATGTTGAGGAGGCTGTTGGCGTAGCCGGAAACGGTGTTCACCACGTAGATGTCGTAGTTGGCGGCGGGGCCGAGGTTTCCGCCGTGGCCGTAGTTGGCCAGTCGCACCACGTTGGCCCCCTTGGTTTCGATGGGGAATGCGAGATCGATCTGGCTCTGCATCACCGATCGGATCGACGCGCCGTTCGGCGTGCGGTATTTCATCAGGTCGTTGCCGCGGCCGCGCCATTCCACCATTGCGGCCTGCGCCGCCGACGGGATCACGCAGTTGTGGGAGTAGGTGGGCGGCTCCATCCACATCGCGCCGTCGAAAACGTGGTTGTTCAGCAGGGTGAATACACCGCCCCAGTTCTCGGCGGTGCCGGGATCGTGCAAGCCCCATTCGATTCCGTGGTCGTCGCCGGCGGCAAACGCCCACACGGTCACGGCGGAGTTTGCCACGGCGCACATGTTCGGGTTCATCCTCGTTTTTTCGAGCCAGGCGATGGCGTCGTCCACCACCTTCTTCATGTACCGGCGCACGAGGGCGTCGTCGCCGGGCGCGAGTGCGTCGGCGATCAGGTCATAGGTGAACGGAATATCATTCGGCTCGCCGGCCTGCGGAGGGCCCCAGTAAAACGTGAGCTTGGCGAGCTGCTCGGCGCTGTAGCCGAGATAGCGATTGGCGCGGCCGACGAGGAACGCCCCGGCCTTGTCGGCGTATTGTTTGTCGCCGGTGGCCACGTAGGCAAGGGCGCACTGGTAGCCGTTGCCGCGTTGAGCCTCCGGCAGCACTGTCTGCTGGAAATGGTCGTTCGCCCACTGCTCGGCCTGCACTCGCCGGCGCAGAGCGTCGCGCTCGGCCTGCGTCATGTGGAAGCCCGCGTACTTGCGCGCGGGGGCCGCGTTCTCCCCGCCAACGGCAGCATGCACCATCAAGCACGCAATCGCAAGGCCCGCTATCGCCAGTCGATCCATGTTCGTATCTCCTGCGAGACCATTGTGGATGCCCACGGGCGTCCAGGATACCGCGCCCGTCAGGAAGCAGTATAGCATGCCCCGCCTGCAAGCGCAAGAACAACAAGCCGGCGTTCCGTGATTGTCGCGTGCGACCGCCGAGGGCGCGCCGAGGGCAGCCGATGCCGGTTACCGATGCCGGTTACCTCCTTGACAACGAAAGCCCGCAGTGTAGAATGCAGGAAGATTCGGAACATCATGCGGCCACATGAGGAGCACAAGCCAATGAACGGGACAAGCATACTGGCGGCAGGATCATTTGTGCTGGGACTCGCGGCGGCATTGCTCGCCTGCCACTGGGCAGCGGCTGAGGACGCCGGCCAGGCGAACGCCGTGCTTCAGAATTTCACCGTCAGCCACGACCAGTGCCGGGTCCGCGATACCCGGATGATCGTGGGCGGGCGCGACTACCCCGCGGGCCAGTGGTTCAGCGGCCATTGGCGCGGCAAGGCGTTCACCCTCGCGCTCGAGCACGGCAAGGAGGCCGTGATCGAAGGCGGCTACGGCTGGGAGCTGCGCGTCGCCGCCGAGGCGAACCAGGACGTCAAGGTCACCGGCGTCTCGCGAGGCCCGCACCTGTATCACGAGCCGGCCATCGTGCGGTCCGGCACGAACATCATCATCGATTTCCCCAGCCTTCGCGCAGTCGAGTTCCAAGTGCCTCCGACGTACTACGAGTGGTCGGTGGTGCCGGCGCCGGAGGGGTCGCAGGTGGGCAACCGCACGCTGCGTCTGCCGCTCGGCTGGTTCACCATGCAGGGAAGGCTGGGCTGGGCGGTGCAGTTCCGCCTGCTCGAAGACGGCGTGCAGATCACCGGCGTCGAACCCGCCGTCTACGGGCTGCAGGCCGGCGACGTCCGCGCCGAGGGGCTTGCCGTCTCACTGCGCGAGCCGCGGCTGCCCAGCGTGTTCATCCAGGTGCCCGACCAGGCGGGCGAATGGTCGATCAGGAACGTCCTGAGCAGGATGCGCGGTTCGGGGCCGGTGGCGCTGCCTGCGGGAACCTGGCAACTGGAAGGCCCCCGCATCGGCAAGGTCACGTTCACGATCGGCGCGGAGGGCGTTTCCGAGGCGACGCTTGCTCCCGCCAAGGATCCGCTCATCGATTCCGTGAAGGTTGGCGCCCGCGAAGACGCGCCATCGGTGCGGGAATCGTTCGCCCCCGGCAACGTGCTGCGGCTTGAGGCCAAACCGGCGGCGGCAGCCGATCCGCCGAAGGCCGTCGAGCTGTACGCCTTCACGAAGGACAGCCGCCGCGTGTATCGGGTTGGCGAGGTGGCGGAGCTGACCGTTGTCATCCTGTCCCCGCCCGAGGTACCCGCCGGCACGCTCAGGATCGCGGCCGAATCGGAGCAGGGCGCGTGGACGCTCCTCGACGAGAAGCCCGGCCCGCTCCACGTCGGCAGGAACAGCCTTCACTACCGCCTGCACACCGGGGTGCTGGCGCCGAGCCGCTACCGCATCGTGTGCAGCTTTGCCGGCAAGTCCGCCACGCAGGAGCTCGTAGTGAAGGACGCCAACCCCCAGATGCATTTCCCGCTGCTGGCATACGACGGAACCACCACCGCCGCCGACCTCGATCTGTTCCGCGACACCGGGCTGAACATGGTGATCATCAACAGCCTGAGCGGCGACTGGGTGAACAGGCCGCGCCTGCCGCGCGGACAGGAGGAGGCCTATGCGTCGGGTTGGAGGAACGCAGCCGCGGCCCCCATTGAAACTGCCATCGGCACGCCTGCGTTCCTCGACTACCTGCAGCAGACCCTCGAGCGCGACCTGCAGGTGTTCGGCCAGCATGGCGCCGGGCACCAGTTCTTCCACCATCAGACGTGCTTCCTCGATCCGGAGATCCAGCGGCGCGTCACACAGAGCACCATCAGCTTCGCGTCGGCGGCCACCGAGTTCCCGCATCTCGTCGCCGTCAACTTGGGCGACGAGATGGGCACGCACCGCGGCGTGATCCAGCCGGAGGGCTGCGACTACTGCCGC
>DATKYA010000594.1:0-2718 GCA_035528775.1 Planctomycetota bacterium
GCCTGACGGCGGCTGGCGATACGACCCGCTGCCCACCGGGCAGTCGGACCTCTCGGTGACCGTGTGCCAGGTGATGGCCCTGCGGGCCGCCCGCAACGCCGGCATCAAGATCCCCAAGAACGTGATCGATCAGGCCATCACCTACGTGAAGAAAAGCGCCAACGCCGACGGCTCGTTCCGCTACATGCTCTCGGAGGGATCGGGCAAGTCGTACGCCCTCACCGCCGCCGGCATCACCACGCTGTTCGGCGCCGGCGAATACGACTCCGACGAGCTGAAGAAGGGCCTGGAATACCTCAAGCAGGCCGGCGCGAACGACTTCAGCCACTACTTCTACGGCCACTACTACGCCGCCCAGGCGATGTATCTCGCCGGCGGGCAATACTGGGACGACTGGTTTCTCAAGATGACCACCGAGTTGCTCCGCAAGCAGCAGGCCGACGGCTCCTGGACCGGCGAGATCGGCGAGGTTTACTGCACCGCGATGGCCTGCATCGTCCTCCAGATCCACAACTGCTACCTTCCCATCTTCCAGCGATGAATAATCCGGCCGATGCCCGGCACCTGCTTGGACAGCACTTCACGCCGCAGCCCCTGGTGCGGCTGGTCTGCTCGCTGGGCATCAGAACGGGAACCGATCGCGTGCTCGATCCTGCGTGCGGGGACGGTGCGTTCCTGCGCGGGACCATAGATCGCCTCCAATTGCTCGGCCAGGCGCCGCCGGGCGACCACCAGGTGTGCGGGTTCGAGATCGACCCGCAGCAGGCGGAAACGGCGGCGGCCGTCGCGGGGGCGTCGGTGCAGGCACGCGATTTCTTCTCCGTCACGCCCGCGGCGGAATTCGACGCAATCGTCGGCAACTTCCCCTTCGTGCGGCAGGAGCTGATGGCGCGCAAGGACGCCATCCGCAAGCTCGTGCAGGCCGAATGGCTGGAGGAATTCCTGGAAATCCGCACGCTGTCGGGCCGGCCGGACCTCTACCTCTACTTCTTCCTGCACGCGGCGCGATTCCTGCGCGAGGGGGGCAGGATGGCCGTCATCTCCGGCAACAGTTGGCTGCACGTGCCCTACGGCCGCCCGCTGCGGCGGTTCCTGCTCACCAGGATGAGCCTGCGGCTCGTGCTCGAAAGTCGGGCCGAAGTCTGGTTTCCCAACACCGTGGTCAATGCGGTGGTGACCGTTGCCGACAAGCTCCCGGCAGGCAGCGATCACCGGGTGAGATTCGTGCAGGCGAGCGAGCCGCTCGCGGCGAATGATGCGTGGGCGAACACGATGGTTCGCCCCTACCCCATGAATGACGGTGGTGCGGACATTCGTACGTGGGCGAACACGATGGTTCGCCCCTACGCGGCGGAGGCCGGTTGCGACGCGTCGGCATTCCCGGCGGCGTGGCCGGTGCGCGAGACGCCCGCCTCCGTGCTGGCGGCCGATGACGACTGGCACTGCCGGCTGCGCGCGCCCGCGATTTTCTACGAGATCATCGAGCGGGCCGCTGGCAGGCTCGTGCCGCTGCGATCGGTCGCCCGGATCAAACGCGGGATCACCACCGGGCTCAACGAGTTCTTCTTCATCGGGAAAAGCAGGGCGGCCGAACTGGGCATCGAGCCGGAATTCCTCGTGCCGGTGATCGCGAGCCTGAAGAACGTGAAGTCGCTCGTGCTCCGGCCCGAGCACGCCACGCACTGCCTGCTGGCGGTGGACCGGCCCGGCGCGCGGCTGGCCGGCACGAATGCGATGGCATACATCCTGCAATTTGAGCGGAGCGACAGCTTCCGGGCGGACTCGCCCACGCTGCGGTCGCGGGCGGAGTGGTTCCGGCTGAAGCTGCCGAGTCCGGCCGACCTGCTGTTGTTGCGGTTTCGCCGGGAGCGGCATTTCTCACCCGCCAACCCCGCCGGGATGATAGCGGGCGACACGGTGTTCACGGCTTCGGCGCTGAGCCGCGCAAACGCCCCGCTCCTCTGGGCCGCTGCGAACTGCACTCTCTTCCATTTCTTCGCGGAAGTGGGCGGGCGCGACAACATGGGCGGCGGATTCCTCACCACGTACGGCCCGGAATTGCGGGCCCTGCGGGTACCCGCTCCCCCGTGCCTGCGGCCGCTGGAGCCGCAACTGTCCGCTGCCTTCAACCGGCTGGCCGTCCGCGACGTGACGACGATGGAGCACGAGCTTAGCCGCCCCGACCGCCGGGCGCTCGACGAGCTCATCTGGCAGGCGCTCGGCCTGCCACCGAACATGCTCGACGAGCTGTACCGCACGTTCGGGCAGATGCTGGCGGCGAGGAGGCGGTTCGGGGAGATCACGCGGGGGCGTAGATCTTTGTCAGAATAGTGCCGCCTGTCCAGCCTCTTGTCCAAGCTCTTGTCTATCGTAACTTCTGTGTCCGAAAGAACTTACGCCGATTTCCGCAGGTATTCTGTCCAACAACATGTCCAGCCTCTTGTCCGACCAGTTTCCGAAGCTGGGCTGACGTATGCGATCGGAATCAGCTTTCATTTGGTGATAGCTCCGGCTATAATCAAAGCTGGTATTTGCCGCATCTGCTGCGCGAATTCACAGGAAACCTAGCACCTGCGACGGCTCTCGGAGCTGCGCAAGATCCTCGCGTGAGCCGGCAGTGCGGGCCGCCTCAGGCAATTGAGCCAGGATTACCGCCAATGACCAGGATCATCATCATAGCCCTGTGTGCGGCGGTGCTGTTTCCGGGGTTTTCGATAC
>DATKYA010000595.1:0-2783 GCA_035528775.1 Planctomycetota bacterium
CAGGTCGCCCGCGAGCTGCGGCTCCAGCTCCTCGCGGCTGAGCACGTGCAGCACGAAGACGTCCTGGTTGCGTGCGATGAAGCACCGGAGGGCGTCTTCGTAGCCGCCTTCGTCGAGGAAATCGGAGATCACGATGGTGAACCCGCGGCGTCGGTGCCGGAGTGCGAAAGCCTTGCACGCGGCCGAGAGGCAGGTGCCGCCCCCGGGCTGGAGGTTCTCGAGGAAGTCGAACATCCGCCACACCTGGCGTTTGCCGCGGAACGGATCGAGCGCGGCCGTGGCCTCCGAGGAGAACGCCGAGATGCATACGCGGTCGCCCCCGGCCGCCGCGATGTAGCCCAGTGCCGCGGCCAGCCGCCGTGCGTAGTCGAACTTGCTCGGCTGCCCGTAGCTCATCGAGCGGCTGGCGTCGACGAGGATCGACACCTGCAGGTCTTCCTCCTCGAAGAACAGCTTGAGGAAGAGGCGGTCGAGCCGGCCGTAGATGTTCCAGTCGATGAAGCGGATATCGTCGCCGGGCGAGTAGTCGCGGTGTTCGGCGAATTCGGAGCTGACGCCCCGCCGGCGGCTGCGCTGCTCGCCCTTGATCCGGCCCACCACCACCTTGCGGCTGACCATCGAGAGCATGTCGAGCTTGCGGATGAAGTCTTCCTCAAGAAGTTTCATGCCTGCTATCCTGTCACCCCATCACCCCACCATTCCGTCACTTCCGCGTTTCCTCGTTGATCTTCAGGAACTCCTCGCACATGGCATCGAGCGCTTCCGGCGTGTGCCCGGCGGCCGCGGGGTCGGTGTACCATCGGGGGATGAACCCGCCGCCGGCGGAGCCGAGAAGGCTGACCATCTTGCGGCAGTAGGCGCGGATGTCGTCGAGGCTGCCGCGGCACATCGTCTGCTGGATGTCGACCGGTGAGAAGAAGGTGATGCGGCCGCCGAACCGCCGGCCGAGCAGCTCGAGGCCCATGTTTTCCTGCTGGTCCATGTGAACGACGTCGAGGCCGATCCCGATGAGGTCGTCGAGGATTTCCACGATGTTGCCGCAACTGTGGAGGAAGGTGCACATGCAGGCCATGTGGGCGGCCTTGTAGACTCGTGCGTATCGCGGCTTCCAGATCTCGCGCCACTTGTCGGGCGAGATCATCAGGCGGTTCTGCAGGCCCCAGTCGTCGGGCCAGATGTAGCCGTCGACTCCCGCCCGCGCGTACCTGCGGATGGCCACCAGGTTCATCTCCGCGAGGACGTCGATGAGGCGGCCGACCTCCTCGGGGTGGTCGTAGATGTCCATCCACACGTTCTCGAGGCCGCGGATGAAATGGACGCGCTCGTAGAGCGAGATGCCGTATCCCAGGAGGAACTTGCTGCCGGCGCGGGCGCGGGCGTCCTTGAGGTTCTGCCAGCGGCCGGGGTCGTTGATATCGGGAATGCGCAGCCGGGCTAGGTCGTCCCAGCTCTTGAGGGGGAAATCCTGGACTTCGCCGAGCTGTGAGACGCCGATGTTCTTCCAGACGGCTCCCCATTCGTCGACGCCATTGCCGCCGGGGGGCCGGACGTCGGGCGACGGCGACATGCCGACGAACGCGAAGTCGCTGCCGTACTTCTCCGGGAAGTCGTAGGGAAGACGCTCGGGGCGCTCGAACCTGATAGCGCGGCGGACCAGTTCGCGGCTCGTCTGATGATTTCCCATGGCAAGCTCCCTGTTCGCGGGGTGGAGGGGCAGCCCCCAGTAACAAGTATTGTAGCGAAACGCGAGGCATTTTCAAGCGACCGTTCGCCCACGTCGCCCACGGGCGTATGGGCGAGCGCGATTTTTGTGTGGAATTGTAACGAATGTGTTGCTTGACATCCGCCTGCCATCGTGCTATAATGCCGGGTGTTGGGCAGTGCAGTGGTCGTTTGGCAATCCATCAGGAAAGGGTAAAAAGATGGAAAGCTGGAAAATGATCGTCGTTGGCAGCATCGTTGTGCTCGTCGTGTGCATGCAAGCCACCGCAGGGGAGAAGCGGCCGGTGCCCGACCCTGCGAAAGTATGTGTCGTGATGGAGATCGACAAGAGGGCCCCGGAAGGCCTGAAAGGGCGGCTGGACGACATAGTGAACGCGGTCGGCGGCTTTCAGACGGTGCCGTGCGACGATCCGAAGAACGCCGCCCGGGAGGCGATCCAGGCGGGCGCGGGCGCCATCCTGCAGGTTGAGTTGGTCGCCGGCCCGAGGCAGGTCCCCGACGCCGAGTACAAGCGCCCTTCCAAGCCGAAAGTGAAATATGAGCTCCTGCAGATGACGTCGGCCGGGCCGAGAAAAATCGCCAGCGGCACCATAGTGGCGGGCGGCGAGGGCGACAAGGATTCCGAGGATTCCGGCAGCATCCGCGATGAACTCGCCGCCGTACTCGTCAGCAAGTTCGTCCCCTGCAAGATCAAGAGCGTCAAGAAAGGCGACGACCCGAAGGTCGTTGTCGCGGTGTCCAACCGCACAGGCACCACCGTCAACCAGGTCACGCTCGCGGAAGGCGAGACGAAGCTGTCGAGCGAAAACGTCGAGATCAAGCCGCGCGAGACGAAAGAGGTCGAGATCTCCGTCGGCGGTGCCAGGTTCGACTTGGCGAAAGCGAGGTTCATTGCCGTGCGTTTTGCACAGGGATCCGCCGATGACGAGGCGAAGGACGAAGAGAAGGCAGAAGAATAGGATCCCGGAGCCGACGTGCTCCGCCAGAAAAGCCACGCGTCCGCCGGCACGAAAACCGGCGGACGCTTTCTTGTTCGATACCCCCGTGCTCGCTCGCCTTCA
>DATKYA010000596.1:0-4090 GCA_035528775.1 Planctomycetota bacterium
GAACGTGGAGTAGTTGTGCAGCATGTAGCAGTCGACGTGATCGGTCCGAAGCTTCACCAGGCTGGCTTCGAGGTCCTTCATGAATCCTTCCTTGGTGATCTTGGTGGACTTCGAGCTGATGAACAGCTTGTCGCGGCGATCTTTCGTGACGACCCTGCCGAAGCGTTCCTCGGATTCGCCGTAGACGACGCCGATCTCGAAGACGTTGATGCCGATGTCGATGAGGCTGTTGAGCAGGTCGTCGCTCTCTTTCATCGTCCATTTCGATTCGGGTCGGAAGATGGTGCCAAGGCCGACGATCTTCGTTTTCCAGCCGGTGCGGCCGAGCACGGTGGCGGGGATGTTTTCGGCGAGCTTGTCGACCGGCTCGGCCAGAGCCCGCTCGATTGTCCAGTCGCACAGGCCGCCGGCGGCGAGTGCCACGCCGAGGCCAACGCCGATCCCGAGGAATTCGCGACGGTTCAGATCGTCCCTGGCAGTGTTCATTGGCAAGTTCCTTGATTGCGAGCGCTGCGGCCGCTGCGACTCCAACGGTTGCCGCACCGAGGCGAACGGATCCCGATCGTCTGCATCATTATTGCCCGCGGGCGGCGGGATGTCAAGTGTCTTTCGCGGGAATCGCTTTCGCGAAAATCGCGAGAATCGCCACGTTGCGGGCATGAAAAAAACCGGCACCGCACAAGGCAGGCGATCTGCCCCGTTCGGCGCCGGTCATTCTGCAGGAGGCAGGATCACCCCGCCGCTTCTATTTGCAGTCGCGGACGAGCGCGTACACCATGACCTCCGCCTGCCTCATCGTGGGGTCGTTCAGGAACAGCTTGATCTTCTCCTTGAGCATGGTGGAGTTTCCTGCGGGCTTGTCGCCGGCCTTTGCCGCGGCATCCTTGATCTGGACGGTCACCTTCCACTCCTTGCCGGGCTTGGTTTCCTCGGTGGCGACGGTGAGGCAGTCGGGCGATTCCACCTTCTCGACCTTCAGCCCTTCCCAGGAATTCGCTTTCACGAGCAGGCTGCGCGAGACCGTGTCGCCGGTGCAGACGACTCCGAAGAAGATTTTCGGCGGGGTCACTTCGGTGCGGGAGAGCACGTTGCCGGTGACGCTGATAGTGATGGGCCGGGTCTTATCCAGGTCCGTCTGGATCAGCACGGTGGCGTTGAACATGCCGGTGGGCGGATTGCCCGCGACCGTCACGCGGACCTGGTACGGGTCCTCATCCTTCTGCGGATCGACGATCTCGGCCTTCAGGTAGTCGGCCGAGGGGGTGGCGCTCACGATCTTGAACTTCTTGCCGCTGGGCGAGAATGCCTTCACCACCAGCTCCGAGGGAGCGTTGGCGGTGCCAACCTCGCGGAAATTGAGCGCGAGCGGGGTGCATACGAGATCGGCGATCACGTTCGCCTTGATCTGCAGGATCACGTCCTTGCGTTCCGGATCGTTGGACGTAACGGTGACACTCTTGTGTACTTCGCCGGCGAAATCCTGGCTGTTGAAGGTGACCTTGAGTTCGCCGGCCTCGCCGGGCTCGAGGGAGTCTTGCGACACGAGTGCGGCGGTGCAACCGCAGTTCGCGTGGACGCGCTCGATCCTCAAGATGGCAGTGCCCTCGTTCTTGAACTTGAAGACGTGCTCGTTCGGGGTGAACTGCGCGACCTGGCCGAAATCATGTTGCAGCGACTCGAACTGGATCTTCGGGGCCTCTGCGGGAGCTTCGCCGGCGTATGCCGCCTGCAGCAGAACCGCGAACACCGCAACCACGCAGCAGCCTTTTCGCATTGTCCATCTCCTCTTCATGATCTATGTACATCGATACTTGCGTCGAAGCACACGTTTCTGGATCCCGGTGTAGACGGCAAACCCAACGACGGCGGCGCTTCCGAAGAACCAGTAGCCGGTGCAGCCGCGCGGGGGCGGCCGCCGGTGGTCGATCTTCGGAAGGTACTCTGCAAACACGAACTGCGGGCTGTGGTCGGGCGTATGGCAGGCGAGGCATTCGCGCTCGCCGGGCCGGCGCCATGGGGATTCCGGACTCGCCACGTGCTCGGCAGCGGCACCATGGCAGCTCTCGCAGCTCACGCTGCCAAGGTCCGGGGTGGCGGCATCCGACACGAATCCGCCCTGCGTTTCGAGGGCAGTGACGTGGCAGACTACGCATTCCGGGTCATGCGAGCGGAAGGCCGACTTCAGCGCGTCGAGCGATCGGGTGTGGTTTGTCATCTTCCATGTTTCGTGCTGCCACCGATGGCAGCCGATGCAGCGCGAAGGCCCGGTGAACGCGGCGCCCGCCGCGGGCAGCCGATCCATCTTTTCAACGAACGACTCGGCTTGCAGCACCTCTTCGTAATACGCCATCAGGGCGGTGATGGCGGGGGAATCGACGATATCCTCGCCCAGGCTGTGAACCGCGTGGCCCGCGTAGACCAGCCTGCCGTCGTCGACGGCGAGGCGGACCTCGCCGAGCGCCTTGCCGCGGCGGCCGTCGAACGCGATCACCGTCTGGCCGATCTTCTCGGGCTGAGCCGCCGGCTCGTCGTCGCCGCGCGAGGCGATGATGAGATCGACGCCGAGGCATTCCTCCGCGACCGTGCGGGCGACCCGCTCGGTGGTGTTCGCCAGCACCACGCGGTAATCAGTCTGCCCCCGCAGCGTCTGCAGGACGTCGTTCAGGGCCGGGATGGGCTCGTCGACGGACACTCCGGCCGCGATGAACTTCGACTTCTCCTGCTCGCCTGCCACGGCGGTGACGCCGATGCGAAAACTGCTTCCCTTCACGTTCACTGTGGTGATGTGGAAGGGGACGAACAGGTCGGATCGAGCGTTGGCCGACACGAGCGGAAAGCTCGCGCTCTGCCGGACGGCCTGCAGGCTCGCCATGCCGAGGTCGAGGTCGTTTCCGCCGAAGGTCGCGGCGGCGCAGCCCATCTCGCTGAGCATCAGGAGTATGACCTCGAGCTTGATGCGCTGCTGGGCGTTGACGGTCGAGATGAAGTTGCCGCGCTCCAGCAGGAGGGTGGCGCCGGCATCTTTGCGGAGGCGGTCGATCAGCGTTGCCCGCCGCGGGAATCCGCCCACCTGCGGCTTGCTGCAGCCGCATGGTTGAAGGTATCCGAGCTCATCGCCTCCGTAGAATATGCGGACATCCGGGCCGCCGCACGCCGATCCTCCGGCGATGACGATTGCGGCCATTCCGATGAACAGTCTTGGCGTCATGGTTCAGTTCAATTGTAGGAACCATGCCGGAGGGAATCAACAGTAAAGACGGCGCTCGGTGCGCGGGTGTGCGCCAAACAAGGACCCCGCCTGGAAGCCGCAGGCGGGGTTTGTGGTTGTCGCCTGGCCGGAAGCCGCGGCTACCGGCGGGTATTCAGGAACTGCCTGATCCTGATCAGGTCGAGGATGTTGATGAGGCCGGAATCGTCGGCGTCGGCCTTGTAGTTATCACCCGAGAGCACGCTCTGGTTCATCCTGGGCCTGATGTAGATCAGGTCGAGGATGTTCACGATATTGGAGCCGTCG
The DNA here is from genome assembly GCA_035528775.1 of Planctomycetota bacterium. Classification (GTDB taxonomy): domain Bacteria; phylum Planctomycetota; class PUPC01; order JABMSA01; family JABMSA01; genus DATKYA01. The sequence goes on from DATKYA010000596.1 coordinate 3,515, forward strand.
CAGTCGCCTTCGATGTTGGTGAGCACGGGCTTGGGATCGCTCCATTCGGACATTTGGCCGTCGAACTGTGCGCGGATCTCGAAGGTGTAGTTGGAGTTTGGCGCCAGCGAATGGATATAGATGCCGGTAGCGTTGTTCCACTGCGCGAGTGTGCGCCAGACTTCGGATGCGCCGATCTTGCCGTCGGCCTGGACGTAGCCGGTCTTGGCGCCGCCGCACCTGATGAGGAAGGTGGTGGCGGGCTCATAGACGGGGCCGCCGAGCTGTGCCTTCAGGCCGCGGGGCGCGAGGCCGAGCACGGTGAGCATGTCCGGTTTCGGGATCTGATTCTCCAGCGTGGTAACCTTCTGCTCCGCCGACCATACGGTGGTCACGAAGTCCTGGCTGCGGGCGGCGATGGAGAAGAAGTAGTCGCTCTTCTGCACCAAGCCGGAAACGGTGAGCGGCGTGCCCCAATCGCTGGCCTTGCGCCAGACCGGCACCTCGGACGCGAGCGCTTTCGACGCGTTGACGTAGCGGCCGGTGCGGGCATCGAAGATGGCGTAGAGCGTTTCGCTCGAATTGCCGGATGCCACG
>DATKYA010000597.1:0-3679 GCA_035528775.1 Planctomycetota bacterium
TGGCCGACTTCAAGCTGTACTCGTTCATCGGGCCGCAGGGGCTGAACCCAGCGGTGGGCACCGACGCGGAATGGAAGTCGCTGCGGGCGTTCACGAAGTTCAGCGCCGCCGGCGGCCTGTGGATCAGGTTCGAGGAGCCGCTGGTCACCCGCGGCGTGAAACTCCTGATCCTGAAAGTGAGCGGCAGGGATCCGCAGATAGCAACCATCACCGCAATACACGTGCTGACCGACATCGGCACGGAGCCGGTGCCCGAGCCTGCCAAACGCATCAGCCTGAACCCGCCCTTCCGCATCCCGTACAAGCTCGAGAACGACGGTTACTTCACGATGGCGGTAGATCGGGCGGACGGCACGCGGGCACGCAACGTCATGGCTCGCGAGCAGCGGTCCGCCGGCGAGAACGCCGAATACTGGGACCTGAAGGACGAATACGGGCAGTTCGTCGAGCCTGGAACCTATCGGTGGAAGGCGATCACGCACCCCGGGCTCGGCGTGCGCTACGAGATGACGGCGTATCCGAACGTGACGACCGTGCACCCCGACCGCGCGGCCTGGCTGACCGGCATGAATGGTCGCAACGGCTGGATGGCCGATCACACGCCGCCGAGGGCCGTGGCGGTATCACGAGACCGCGTGTACCTCGGATCACCCGTGTGCGAGAGCGGGGTGTCGCTGATCGAGTGCGACCTGACGGGCAAGAAACTTTGGGGCTATCCGAACTTCGCGGGGTTCACCGGCGTGTGGTGGCTCGCGGCGGACGCGAAGACGGTCTACGTGGGCGCCTCCGCCCGCAACACCGCCGAGGAGTGGAAGGTCGAGCCGGAATCGGAGGTGGTCTGGGGCGTGGATATCGAGTCGAAGGACATCCGCACCGTGGCCCTCCTGCAGCCAACCGCCACACGGAAACGCGGCATCCAAGGAATGGCGGCGAAGGACGGCAAGCTCTACATTTCCGTGAGAAGCGATGAGAACTGGCTGTGCAACGCCGCGCAGAACGCGGACGTGGACGTGGAGCATTGCGTGCCGCGGTATTCGCCGAAGCGCAAGCCGCGCTACGCATACGAGGTGGTGCCCGACCCGCGCGGCGACTTCCTGCGGCTGTTTCGCCTGCTCACCGTGCCGCCGGGCCTGGGCCTGCCCACCAGCCTCACGTATCTCGAATCGACGAAAGGACCCGGCAGCCAGAACATCGTGCTCACGTTCAACAAGCCGGTGCCGCTCGGCAGCGTGGTGTATCCGGTGCCGCAGGGAGCGCCCTACCGCGTCAGGCTGAGCATTCTGAAAGCTGATGCCCCCTATCCGCCGAACGCCGAGGACGAGACGCAGTGGATTGCGTTTGAGGATAGCGGGGCGCTGGCGTGGGACTGCGTGCCGGCGCCGAAGAACGCGAAGACGCGGGCGCTGAGAATCACGTTCTTCAAGGGCGCGGGCGACATCTTCTCGCAGGTGGAGAACACGAAGGCGACGGGGGCGGGCGTGGACAACCTGCTCGATGCCGACCTGGATGAGCAGGAGCCGGCAGCCGATCTCGCGGCGGACGACGCCTCGGCATGGATGGGCCAGCTCGAGGGCATGAAGCTGCTGCGGCGCCGATTCGCCAACCTGTTTTCGACCGCGACGGTGCGCGTCAACTCCGGCCACGTGGACGAGCACGGCGTGTGGGACGCCGAGCGCGAGCAGCCGCTTTCGGAAACGAACCCCGGCATCTATGTCCTGCAGTGGCAGGAGCCGCAGGCCGTTCGCGGGGTGGCGATCAATGAGATCGACGGCGCCCGCACCGAAATCGACGTGTACACCGGCGACGCGGCGGGCGACGTGGACATCGCGGCCGCCGACGGCTGGGAGCATGTGGGCACCTATCATCAGCAGCGGCGCAATCACTGGAGCGGCACGGAAGGCTACAACGGCCGGGCACGCTACCTGGACGGCTACGTGGACTTCGGCAAGGAATGCAAGACGCGCGCCGTGCGGCTTCGCGTGGTCGAGCAGTGGCCGGATAACGGCTCGCCGGCAATCATGGGCGTACGGGCGGATCGCGGCGCGCAGGAGCTCGATTCACGCCGTTGCCGCGTCTACGGAGTGGCGCCCCTCCAATATCTCGGCGGCGAGGATCCCGTCGATCCGCTGATCACTGAGCGCATCGAGGTTGTGGACACCGCCACCGGGAAGGTGGATCGCGAGATCGGCATCGAACAGCCCGGCCCGATCGCGCTGGACCCCGCGGGCGAGCTGTTTACCATCTCCCGCGGCAAGATAGTGCGCATCGATCCGGCCGGAAAGAACCACACGGCGATCTCCATCGATGCCGAAAAGCCGGAGCAGCTCTGCTTCGACCGCCAAGGGAGCCTGTACGTCTATGACGCGGTCGAGAAGCGGCAGAACATCCGCGTGTACGACCGGGCCGGCAAGTTCCTGCGCGAGATCGGCAGCGCCGGCGGCTATCGCTCCGGGCCATGGGACCCCACCCGGCTGACCGAAGTGACGGGGCTGGCTGTCGATTCGCAGGACCAGCTCTGGGCGGTGCAGACGAACTACTGGCCTAAGCGGATCACGCTGTGGATGCTTGACGGCAAGCTGAAGCAGGAATTCCTGGGTAACACGCCCTACGGCGGCGGCGGATGCCTGGATCCGTTCGACAAGAAGCGGCTGTTCTTCGGGCCGCTGGAGTTTGAGCTTGACTGGCAGACCGGCACGTCGCGGCTGAAGAACCTGACCGACTGGCACGGCGGCGGCTGGGAAGCGGGCGACGTGCCGACGCGGGTGAACGGCCGCACCTACCTCACCACGCCCAAGGCGGGCGGCAACGGGCCGTCGCTTGAGGTGGGGATCGTGTACCTGCTCGAGAACGACCGCGCCCGGCCGGTTGCCGCCATGGGCAACGCGGGGCAGTTCTCGCTGCTCCGCAAACCCGAGATCCACGCCGCTGTACACCACAAGGCGCTGCCTGGGCTGGGATTCCTCTGGTCAGACCTGAACGGCGACGGCGACGTGCAGGCGAAGGAAGTCGAGTTCTGGCCGCTGGGCGAGCGGGATTACTTCCGGCTGACAAACTTCAACCGCGACCTCGCGGTACAGGCCGGAAAGACGCGATTCGAGGTGAAGGATTTCCTGCCCAGCGGCGTGCCCGTCTACAGGAAGATCGAGTATCCGAAGCTGCGCGGCGGATCGACCTTCAAGCTGGACAACGGCAACTTCTGGTGCCTGGAGGAGGAGCGGATCGACGGATTCCGCATCGAGATCATGACGCCCGAAGGCAAGCCCGTGTGGAGCTACCTGACCGAAGGCCCCGGCGTGGGCGCGCTGAACCACTGCAAGCCGTGGTATCCGGCGCAGGTGGTGTGCCAGTTTGGGATTGTGGGCCACGAAACGGCCCACGCGGGCGATCTGGGCGAGTTCCTGGTGTTCAACACGAACATCGGCACGTGGAACATTTTCACGGCCGATGGCCTGCTCGCGGGGCAGATCTTCAAGGACCTGCGCCGCCCCTGCACGCCGTGGAGCATGGAAGAACACGCCCGCCGGATGAACCTCGACGACATCACGGTGGGCCAGGAGCATTTCGCGGGTTACTTCTGCAAGACGCCCGACAACAAGTACTACTGCGTGGCCGGCCACAACCACGCGAGCGTGGTGGAAATCCTGGGGCTCGAGAAGTTCAAGCGGATGCAGGGCGAGTT
>DATKYA010000598.1:0-2127 GCA_035528775.1 Planctomycetota bacterium
ATTCCCCCAAGCTGATCGGCGCGTTTCTGGCTACCACCGAACAGGGTCCAGCACAGGAATCACGTTCCCAAGTCAGGTAAACGTGCGTTCGCAGGCGCATCGGTCGCCGGTTTTGCGGAGGTGGCGCCGGCGCACCAGCGACACCGTGCGAAGCGAACCCGCGATCAGTGCCTCCGCAGAAAACGTGGCGCCGTCGACACTCCGGATACCGGCCAGCGCGGCAGCGCCGAGCATGCGGCCGAGCCGCTCTGCTTCGCGGAAGCTCTGCTCCTTTACGAACCACCGCGGGCTCTGATCGCCGCACGGAGCCGTGAAGTGGATGACCGGCATATCAGCCCGGAGGTGTTCGCGAAGGTGGACGCGTGCCGCGTACGGAAAGTCTGCCGAGACGAGCGTGGAATCTTCGTGCAGCACGGTCGGGTGCATTCCGTAGATCAGCACGACTGCCAGCCACGGCGAGTCATCGGCCGCGTGACGCACGGCCAGGATGCCGCACTCGGGATCCGTGGGGCCGTCCGGCCGGCGGCGATTCCCGCCCACGCCGGTCGCGTCGGCAGAAGTCCACGCCAGTCGCGCCGGCACCGCGCGCTTCCTGGCCGCTGCGGCGGCTTCCGCTGCATGCTCAGCCACCGCCTCCAGATAGCCTGCATCAGGCTCGGGCGCCGCCGGGTCATCCTGCCAGGCAAGGATCCGCGATGATATCGGCCCCGAATGCGTGTGCGTGCAACCGATGAACACGCAGGCTTCCTGCACCGTACATGCACGCGCAACTCTGGCGCGGATTCGGCGGGCCACAGGTGGCTCGATAAACAGCAAGTCAAGCGACAGCAGCACGGCAGCCTGATCGCCGTTCGCAAGGTAGAGCGCCGACGCCAGCAGCGGGTCGTGGATGCCGGTCGAGATCCGAGCTGCGTGCGGATAGCCGAACAGCGGCACAGGCTTGCGGGGGCTGATGTCCGCGGTGGCTGCACCGGCCAGGAGAGTCATTGCGGCGCCCTTCGCTTGAAGTTGCCGCCGATGGGGATGCCGCGGTCCGAGAAGTAGTTGTCATCCACTTTGCACGGCATGCTCAGTTCCAGCAGCAGCGCGGGGCCGATGCCGGTGAAGCTGTGCAGGCGGCCGGGCGACACACGCAGGGCGTCGCCCTCGCTCAGCAAGTGGTCCCGGCCGCTGCACCGCAAGCGAACCTTGCCCTTCGCGACGAAGAAGGTCTCGTGCTTGCGGCGGTGCCGATGCTCCGGGCAGGTCTGGCCGCCGCACACGAACAGGTACTTGCCGCAATAGCCGGCCCTGGCCTCGTTGACGATCCAGCACTCGATGAGGCCGGTCTCCGCGAAGCGCCCGAGGCCGAAGTCCAGCACGAGCGGTGTTGCTCCAGGCATCGCCAGGAGCCAGGCCTTCATCTGCCGCCGGAATCGGCGGAGTCCGCGCTCCGCTTCCGGTCCTCTTAAGCAAATCGAAAGCGCCTTCTTCAGCTCATCCATTGTCGCATCCCCTGAACCTTCTGCGGGATCAGTAGCCGAGTTCCCTCTGGACCTCGGCAATCGATTCCTCGATGATCGCCATCGCTTTCCGCGCCACGTTGTCGGGCATCACGATCGGCGGGCTCATCCGCAGGATGTGGCCGGCGGGAATCCAGGCCAGGCCCTTGCTGAACGCCCGCTGATACACGCGTTTGCCCGCTTCGTCGAACGGCTCCCTGGTCGTCTTGTCTTTCACCAGCTCCACGCCCATCAGGCAGCCTTTCACGCGGGTGTCGCCGACGATCGCGTACTTCGCCGTCCATGTGCTCATGCACTCGCGGAAAACCTGTTCGAGGTGTTGGGCGTGTTCGAGCAGTCCCTCCTCCTCGATCACCTCGATGCTGGCGAGTGCGGCGGCACACGCCATTGGATTCCCGCCGTAACTGGTGGACGCGCTGATCTTCTCGATCGATCCGGCAAACGGCTCCCGGACGACCATCGCGGTGACGGGAAAACCGTTGCCGAAACCCTTGCCCAGCGTGACGGCGTCGGGGATCACGCCCCAGTGCTCCATGCAGAGGTATTTGCCGGTGCGTCCCATGCTGGTCAGGACCTCATCGGCCACGAGGAGGATACCGCGGTCGTCGCAGAAACTGCGCAGCTT
>DATKYA010000599.1:0-5096 GCA_035528775.1 Planctomycetota bacterium
GCCGCTCACCGACAGCTACCGCGAGCGCTTCCGCCAGGGCTATGAGCGAAACATCGAGCGGCTCGGCTTCCACAAGCTCGACCGGCAGAACACGCCGAAGTTCGACCTCGAGCAGCAGGAGAAGAAGATCCGCCGGCAGGCCGAGCAGGACGCCCTCGACGCGCTCCTGCCCGAAGCCTTCGCCACCGCCCGGCTCGGCAGCCAGCTCGTCGTCAAGACCCCCGGCAAGAATCCCAAGCCCATGCGCCACTTCGACGTCCAGCTCATCGGCGGCATCGTGCTGCACCAGGGCAAGATCGCCGAGATGGTCACCGGCGAAGGAAAAACACTCGTGGCCACGCTGCCCGCGTACCTCAATGCCATCACCGGCCGCGGTGTGCACGTGGTGACCGTGAACGACTACCTCGCCAAGCGCGACGCCGCCTGGATGGGCCCCCTCTACACCTTCCTCGGCCTGACCGTGGGGAACATCGCCCGAGACGTCGAAGGCGAGGAAAAACAGAAAGCCTACCGGGCCGACATCACCTACGGCGTGGGCCACGAGTTCGGATTCGACTACCTCCGCGACAACATGAAGACCAGCGCCGAATCCCAGGCACAGCCGCCGCTCCACTTCGCCATCGTCGACGAGGTGGACAACATCCTCATCGACGAGGCCCGCACGCCGCTGATCATCTCCGGCATGCCGGAGGAATCGACCGACAAGTACCACAAGGCCAACGCGGTGGCGCAGCGCCTGCGGCCCACCGTCGACTATGTCGTCGCTGAGAAGGAGCACACCGTCACCCTCACCGAAGAGGGCATCGTGCGCGCCCAGGAAATGCTGGGAGTGCAGAGCTTCTATTCCGGCGAGAACGTCGACTGGCCCCACCACATGAACCAGGCACTGGCAGCCAAGGAGCTGTACAAGCGCGACCGCGACTACGTGGTCACCCGCAGCCGCGAGGTGATCATCGTCGACGAGTTCACCGGGCGGCTGATGCCCGGCCGCCGCTGGAGCGATGGCCTCCACCAGGCCGTCGAGGCGAAGGAAGGCCTCCAGATTCGCCAGGAAACCCAGACCCTCGCCACCATCACCTACCAGAATTTCTTCCGCATGTACGAGAAGCTCGCCGGCATGACCGGCACCGCACTCACCGAAGCAGAGGAATTCGACCGCATCTATGCGCTCGACGTGGTGCTGGTCCCCACGAACAAGCCGCTTCGCCGCGTCACCTTCCCCGACGTGATCTACGCCACGAGGGATGAAAAGTACGACGCGATCATCGACGAGATCGTCCGCGTGCACAACACGGGGCGGCCCGTGCTCGTGGGCACCATCGCAATCGAGACGTCCGAGCTGATCAGCAGGATGCTGGAGAAGCGCGGCATCAAGCACTCCGTGCTCAACGCGAAGTTCCACGAGAGCGAAGCATCGATCATCGCGCTTGCCGGGCAGCCCGGGGTGGTGACCATCGCCACCAACATGGCCGGCCGCGGAACCGACATCGTCCTGGGCGACGGCGTGATCCACTGCCGGAAGTGCATCATCCGCGGCAACAGCGAGGCCGCCGAGGGCGATACCCCCGCCGACGACTGCCGCCGTGTGAGCGACGACTCCAACAAGACCACCAGCGGCATCGACAACCTCCCTTGCGGCCTCCACATCGTGGGCACCGAGCGTCACGAAGCGCGCCGGATCGACAACCAGCTCCGCGGCCGCGCCGGCCGGCAGGGCGACCCCGGCTCGTCCCGATTCTTCCTCTCCCTCGAAGACGACCTCATGCGAGTCTTCATGGGCGAATGGGTCCGCGGATTCCTCAACCGCGCCGGCCTCGGCAAGGGGCAGGAGATCGAGTCGGCTATGGTCAGCCGGTCAATCGAGCGAGCACAGAAGAAGGTAGAGCAGTTCCACTTCGAATCCCGAAAGAACGTCCTCGAATACGACGAAGTGATGGACCAGCAGCGCAAGGTCGTCTACGGCATGCGCCAGAAGGTGCTCAACGCACTGGCCGCCATCCCCGCGAGCAAGGCCGTTGAAGAGATGGCCGCACGATTCATCGCCGAGCGCTGGCGCACCGCTCCCGAACTCGACCTGGTGACGCGCCGCTCCTTCGAGCCGCTCGAGAAGGAGTTCGAGAAACTCGGCATGCACATCACTGAAGAGCAGTGGCTGGAGGCCGGAGAAGACGCACTCGCTGCGATCGTTCGCTCCCAGGCGGAACCCGCGAAGGTCAGGCTCGCCCCTGCCTTCCTCCACGATTGGGTGATGCGCAGCATCGGCAACCTGATGGATGAAACCCAGCATCCTGCCCTGTGGAAACTCGATCGCGTCGCCGAATGGGCTAGCCGCCAGGGCATCGAGCTGGACGAGAAGCAGATCGTTGCCGATGCCCACAAGGCCATCGCCGACCTCGTGGTCCAGCGCGCCGTCGACGTCGTGCGCAACCGGCCGCTCGACGACTACCTCCATCGGTGGACGGCCGCCGCCCTCATCGTCGACATGCCCATGATCGCCAACGCCGACGCCTGGGACTATTCGCACGCCAAGCACTGGGCGGACGCCCTCGGCATCGACGTGCCCGTCGCTGAGTGGGATCCGATCAGCCGCAAGCGCGACAAGCAGGAAGAGCTGATCTTCCGGAAAACCATCGCAGCCTGCAGCGGCGCATCCGTGGATGACGTGATTCGCCGGCTCACGCCAGGCGTGCTTGCCTTCTACATCGGGTCGCCCCACTTCCAGGCCAACGGCCGCGCAGCACGCATCGCACTGTGGGCGCGCCGACGCCTCGATGCAGACGTCGACCCCGCCGATATCGAGAGCGTCTTCGCCGACGTCAAGCGCAGGGTCATTGACCGAGCTTGCGAAGCCATGGAGGCCAGGCACGCCAACGATCCTGCCGGGCTCGCGGGCGAGCTGGCGTGGATCGCCGTGCAGGATTTCATGGTCGAAGACTTCGCGGCCGCCGACCGCGACCTCGCCGGGCTGGCCGATGCCTTCGAGGCGTCGTTCGGCGTCAAGGTGAACGTCTTCCCGCTCTCCAAGCTTTCGTATCCGCAACTGCTGAATGCCCTCGAGGGGCGTGTGCCGCCCGAGATCAAGCACGACGTTGACGCCGAGACCGTCGAAGGCATGGTGATGGAGATGATCGAGAAGGCACTCGACCGCACCGTCGAGCAGTTCATCGACGGCCGATACGTCCCTGAGTTACCCTTCGGCACCGTGAGCAACTGGCTGAAGGCGCAGGGCTACACAATGGCTCGCGAGGAGTGGGACGCGTTGACGGTGCCCGAACTGCGGCATTCGCTCGAAGTGCAGGCCCGGCTCGAGCACAATGAGCCGAAGGACGATGCCATCGAGGCGTTCGTCGGGGCCGCGGTGAACGCATTCCTCGATTCCGCGCTGTTTAGCGGCGAGCGGGGATATGCGTCCCTCGCGACGTGGGCGAGCGGGCAGTTCTGCTTCAACATCCGCGAGTCGATCGACGCCGACCTCCGCAAGATCGCGGACAAACGCAAGGCCGACCTGCGCGCCGCACTGGTGGAGGAGAAGACCGACGCCTACACCGCCGCGGCCGAGGAGCCCGCACAGGTTGCACGCGAGCTGGTCGGCGAGGCGATCGACGCCTACCTGGAATCCGCCGGGACCGAAGACCTCGACGAGACCCGCATCGCCGATTGGGCCGCCAGGGCCTTCCACATCAGCCTCTCCCGGGCCACCGTCGAGGAGCGCCTGGAATCCGGCGAGTCCGCGGTGAGGGACTACGTGCTCGACACGGCCGCCGCCGCCTACGCAAAGCGGCCCATCGACAAGACCGCCACCGAGGTCGTCGACGCGGTGCTCGCGTTCTGCACGTCCGCTGATTTCATCGAAGACTGGGACTACGCGCGCCTGGCGCAGTACGTCAAGCGCAGCAAGCTGCCGATCAACTTCGAGCCCTACGCCTTCCGCGACGAAAGCAGGGCTGCGATCGTCGCATACTTCGTTGACCTGGCGAAGGAAGGCTACAAGGAACGGGCGGCCGAGGAAGTGGTCCCCAAGGTGGTGGCGAATGCCGCATCCATCCGGATCGAATGCGAGCTTGCCGCTGAAGGCAGCAACTTCAACGCACTCACCGCACGGATGAACCAGAAGTTCAACCTCGGCATGCATCCCCTCGCACTCAGCCGGATGAACCGCGCCAGGCTCGCCGAGTTCCTCCACGAGCAGGTGAAGGAGCGGTTCGCCCGCCGCGAGCGCGAGATCAGCCGCGGCGGATTCGCACGCTCGATCGCCGTGCTCGTGCTCCACACGCTCGACACCCGCTGGAAGGACCACCTGCTCGCGATGGATCACCTGAAGGCTGGCATCGGCCTGCGCGGATACGCCGGAGTCGATCCGAAGGACGCCTTCAAGAAGGATGGCTTCGACATGTTCACCAAGATGATCACCTCATCTGAAGACAGCATCGCCGACATGGCCCTGAAGGTGTACTTCAATCCGGAGGAATCGAGGCGGGTGGCCCGGCGACGCACCACTAGTGAGCGGCTGGTGCACGATTCGGCCGAGTCGTTCGCCGCGGGGCAGCGGGCGGCAGCGGATTCGGCCGGCCAGGAAGATATAAAGCCCGCGCCCATCCGCGCCCAGAAAATGCCCGGCCGAAACGACCCCTGTCCCTGCGGCAAGAAAAAGCCCGACGGCACCCCGGTGAAATACAAGAACTGTTGCATGAAGAAATGAGGAACGATGAACGATGAACGATGAACGATGAACGGGAAGCGGCTTGAGGCTTGGGGCTTGGGGCTGAAGATGGCAGCCTCGGCGTCTTCCGGTCCCAAGCTGCGCGTTTTTCCTCGTTCCTCGTTCATCGTTCATCGTTCATCATTCAGGTAATGCTCCTCCTCGATCTCCTCTATCTGACGGCGCTGGGCGTGGCGTCGCCGTATTGCGCGTACAAGCTGCTCACGCAGCGCAAGATCCGCGCCGGTTTGAAGGAGAAGCTGGGCTTCGTGCCGCCGCGGCACGATCAGCGGCCGTGCGTGTGGTTCCACTGCGTATCGGTGGGCGAGGTGGGCCTGGCTCGCGAGTTGGTCCGCCGGTTCGAGCAGCGCTTTCCCGGCGTTGAACCCGTGATCTC
>DATKYA010000600.1:0-5446 GCA_035528775.1 Planctomycetota bacterium
GCCGCTCAATGGTAGCCCGGGGGCGTCATCCCCCGAACCACCCGGTAACCTCAACGCAAGCCCCGGCATCATTCATCGTTCATCGTTCATCCTTCATCCTTCCCGTCACCTCTTCCTCTATCCCCAGCCAGTCGGTATGCACATTCCCCTGCTCCGGGCGGTCGGCCCGCACATACCTATGCGCCCCAAACGCGTCGCGCTGCGCCTGCGTCAGGTTCTGCGGGAGCTGCGGCGACCGGTAGCTGTCGAAATACGCCAGGCTCAAGCTCATTGCCGCAACGGGGATTCCCAAGCTGGTCGCCGTCCCGATCACGTGCCGCCACGCCGCCTGAGCAAGATCCAGGTACTCGATGAAATCGGGCGCCACCAGCAGGCTCGCCAGCCCCGCATCCCGCTCGAACGCACTCATGATCGAGTTCAGCAGCCGCGCGCGAATGATGCATCCCCCTTTCCAGATCCGCGCCACCTCCCGGCAATTCACATCCCACGAGTATGCCGCAGACGCCGCACGGATCAGGCTGAATCCTTGCGCGTACGACGCGATCTTCGCCGCCACCAGGGCGTCGTGCAGGTTCGCGATCAGCTCGCGGCGGTCGCCCCCGTACCGGGCCTCCGGCGTCGGCAGCTTCCCGCCGGCTGCCAGCCGCTCCTGCTTCATCGCCGACAGCACCCGTGCGTCGATTGCAGCAGCGATCCCCGGCACCGGCACACCCAGCTCCACCGCCGCCTGAACCGCCCACCGGCCCGTTCCCTTCTGCGCCGCCGCATCGAGCACCAGGTCCACCAGCGGCTGCCCGCTCTCGTCGTCGCGCACCGCCAGCACCTTCGCCGTCAGATCGATCAGGAACGACTCCAGCGGCCCGTAGTTCCATTCCGCGAACACGTCCGCCATCTCGTCCGCCGTCATTCCCAGCGCCTTGCGCATGATATCATAGACTTCCGCGATCAGTTGCATGTCGGCGTATTCGATGCCGTTGTGCACCATCTTCACGAAGTGCCCGGCTCCGTCCCGCCCCACGTAGGTCACGCACGGCCCCGAATCGGTCTTCGCCGCTATCGCCTGCAGCATGGGCTCGACCAGCGAATAGCCCTCGCGCGAGCCGCCGGGCATCAGCGACGGCCCGAACCGCGCACCCGCCTCGCCGCCCGACACCCCCATTCCCATGTACAGCAGCCCGTCGTTCTGCAGCTCGGCCAGCCGCCGCTGCGTATCCTTGAACCACGAATTCCCGCCGTCAATCAGCAGGTCGCCCGGCTCCAGCAGCGGCTTCAGCGCGTCGATGATGGTGTCGACCGGCGGGCCGGCGTTCACCATGATCACGATCCGCCGCGGCCGCTCGATCGCCGACACGAACTCCTCCTGCGAGCGAGTCCCGATTAGCCGGCGATCCGCGTTCTCGGTCACGAACCGCTCCATTTTCGACGTCGTCCGGTTCCACACCGCCAGCGTGAAGCCGTGGTCCTCGAAGTTCAGCGCCAAGTTCGACCCCATCGTTCCCAGGCCGGCCAGCCCCAACTGGGCCGCCGCTCTTGCGTGTTCTTCCATAACTTTGTCCTGTCTGTTCTGGTCTTCCGGTCATGAATGTCCGCCGTCCGGTCCTCGGTGGCAGTGGACGCAGTGGACGTAATGGACGTAATGGACGCCATCAGGCTGCGTCTTCTTCCCTCTTTTCTCTTTCGTTCTTCCATTCTTTCGTTGTCACTCCCTCTTCCTTTCCTTCATCTTCCGTTCTTCCATTCCCTCGTTGTCCCTCCCTCTTCATTTCTTCTGTTTTCTCATCGTCTCCCGCACGGCGTCGGCCACGTGCTCCGCGGTGAATCCGAACTTCTCCATGTTCACCTCCCCTGGCGCCGACTCCCCGAAATGATCGATCCCCACGATCGCGCCGTCCTCGCCCACGTACCGATGCCAGCACAGCGTCGCCCCCGCCTCCACCGCCACGCGCACCCTCACCGACGGCGGCAGCACCGATTCCCGGTACCGCTGATCCTGCCGCTCGAACGCCTCCCAGCACGGCATCGCCACCACCCACACGCGCATGCCCTCCCGCTCCAGAATCGCCTTCGCCTCCAGCGCCACGTGAACCTCCGAGCCCGTCGCCATGATGCTCGCCTCCGGTGCGCCGTGCAGCGCCTCCGACAGCACGTACGCCCCCCGATGCAGCATCGCTGCCGGCGGATACACCGACCTGTCCAGCACCGGCAACTTCTGCCGCGACAGGATCAGCGCCACCGGCGTCCGCTGCTGCATTGCGAACCGCCACGCCTCCGCCGCCTCCGTCGCGTCCGATGGCCGCACAAGCATCAGCCCGGGGATCGCACGCAGCGACATCAGGTGCTCGATCGGCTGGTGCGTCGGGCCGTCCTCCCCCAGGCCCACCGAGTCGTGCGTCCACACGAAGATCACCGGCAGCTCGCTCAGAGCCGCCAGCCGCACCGCCGGCCGCATGTAATCCGAAAACACCAGGAAGGTCGACGCATACGCCCGCACGCCCCCGTGGCTCGCCATGCCGTTGACGATCGCCCCCATCGCGTGCTCGCGGACGCCGAAATGCAGGTTGCGGCCCGCACCCGTCTGCCCGTCGAAATCGCCCCCGTCGTCGATGCGGGTCTTCGTCGACGACGACAGGTCCGCATCACCCCCGACCAGCCACGGCACCCTCACGGCGATCGCGTTCAGCGCCTTGCCCGCCGCCGATCTCGTCGCCACCGGCTTGCCGGTCCGGAACTCCGGCAGACCGGCGTCCCAGCCGTCCGGCAGCGTCCCGCTCCAGCAGTGCCGCCATTCCTCGGCCAGGTCGGGAAACTCGCGTGCCCACGCGTCGAACCGCCGCTGCCAGTCGTCCTGCGCTTGCCTGCCCCGCTCCACTGCCGTCCGGAAGTGCGCCAGCGACTCGTCCGGCACGTAGAAGAACTTCTGCGGATCCCATCCCAGCGCCTGCTTCGTCAGCGCCACCTCCTCCTCGCCCAGCGGCATGCCGTGCGCCTTATAGGTTCCCGCCTTGTGCGGCGACCCGTAGCCGATCGTCGTCTTCACGATGATCAGCGACGGCCGCGCCGGCGACTCCTTCGCGTTCCGGATCGCCGCGTCGATCCCGTCAGCGTCCGTGTTCCCGTCCTGGATCGTAAACACCTGCCAGCCGTACGCCTCGTATCGCTTCCCCACGTCCTCGGTGAACGTCATCGACGTCGGGCCGTCCAGCGACGTCATGTTCGCATCGTACAGGAACACCAGCTTCCCAAGCTTCAGATGCCCCGCGAGCGACGCCGCCTCCGACGACACCCCTTCCATCATGTCGCCGTCCGACAGCAGGCTGAACGTGTAGTGATCGACGATCGCATGGCCCGGGCGGTTGAACCGGTGGGCCAGCATCCGCTCCGCGATCGCCATTCCCACCGCGTTCGAGTTGCCCTGCCCCAGCGGCCCCGTCGTCACCTCCAAGCCCGGCGTCCGGCGCATCTCCGGGTGGCCCGGCGTCCGGCTCTCCCACTGCCGGAACGACTTCATGTCATCCATCGTCAGGTCGTAACCCGTCAGGTGCAGCAGCGAATACAGCAGCATGCTCCCGTGCCCGCCCGACAGCACGAACCGGTCCCGGTCCGGCCAGTGCGGATCTTTCGGGTTATGCTTCAGGTGCCGCTGCCACAGCACGTAGCCCATCGGAGCCGCATCCAGCGGCAGGCCAGGATGCCCCGAACTCGCCTTCTGAACCGCGTCAATCGACAGAGTCCGAATCGCATTGATGCACAGCATATCGAGATCGGTCATTGACACCTCTTTGGGCATTGGGCATTCGGCCTTGGGCATTGGGCTTTGGGCATTGGCTTTCGGCCTTGCGCTTTGGGGATCGACCATCCCCCGTTGGTTGCCTCCCTGTTCATTGTTCCTTATTCGCTGTTCCCTCTTCCTTCTTCCTCTTCCCTCTCCCCTCTTCTCTTCATCTGTGTCATCTGTGCAATCTGTGGATCCTCATTCTTCATTCTTCATTCCTCATTCATCATTCCCATCTGCATCTGCCTCCTCTCCCGCCTCAGCATCGGCACCACGTCCTCGATCTCCGACGCCGCGTCCCGATCCAGCAGCCACACTCCCCGCAACGCCAGTTGCACCGGCACACTGATCGGATCGTAGGATCCGCGAATCGCCCGCGCCACCGCCGGCGCCTTGCGGCAACCCGCCGCCAGCACCATCACCGTCCCCGCCTTCTCGATCGCCGGCGGCGTGAACGTTATCCGCCATTCCGGCGGCTCCGGCGACCGCGCCGCGACTACCAGCCGCGTCCGCTCGTCCAGCGCCGGCGATCCCGGAAACATCGACGCCGTATGCCCCTCCACGCCCATCCCCAGCAGCAGCACGTCCATCCGCGGCGGCAGGATCGACTCGTACTCCGCCGCCGCCGCATCGTGATCTAGCCGCTCACCCTTCATCCGGTGAATCTGCTCCGGCTCCAGCGGGCTCCCGTGCAGCAGCGACTCCCACGCCATCCGGTAGTTGCTGTCCGGGTGATCCGGCGGCACGCAGCGCTCGTCCGAAAAATACACATCCAGCCGCCCCCACGGCAGCCGCTCCGCCATCGCCGGCCTCGCCAGCTCCCGGTACACCGGCTCCGGCGTGCTCCCGCCGGTGAGCGCGATCGAGCAGCGCCCCTTCAGCTCCACCGCCGTCTCGATCTCCTGCAGGATTTCCTCCGCCGCCACCCGCGCAAACTCCGCGTTCTCCGCCACCACCACGCTCGGTTGCGTCGTCATATCGCCCTCCACGCGCGGCCGTCCCGCGCCAGCAAGTCCTCCGCCTGCTTCGGCCCGCTGCTCCCCGGCTCATACTCGTGCACCTCGTTCAGCCCCCTCTCCCACGCCGACACGATCGGATCAGTGAACCGCCACTCCAACTCCGCCGCGTCCTTCCGGGCAAACAGCGTCTGATCCCCCCGCATGCAATCCAGCAGCAGCCGCTCGTACGCCTCCGGCTGCCGCTTCTGAAACTCGCTGTAATTGAAGTCCATCGTCACCCCGCTCACCCGGTAGTCCTCCCCCGGCTCCTTGCTCACAAACCGCAGCGAAATCCCCTCGTCCGGCGATATTCGCAGCGTCAGCTCGTTGCGCGGAATCATCGGACACAGGCTCCCGAACAGGCAGAACGGGATCGCCTGGAACTGCACCCGCACCTCCGTCAGCCCCGCCTTCAGCTTCTTGCCCGCCCTGATGTAAAACGGCACACCCTGCCAGCGCCAGTTGTCCACCAGCACCTTGAGCGCCGCAAACGTCGGCACCCGCGAATCCCGCCCCACCCCCTTCTCCTCCCGATACCCCCGGTACTGCCCCAGCACCGCGTCCCGCTCCGCCGCATCGCCCCGCATCAAACGCAGCGCACGAAACACCTTCGTCTTCTCCTCACGCACCGCTTCCGGCACCGCCGAAACCGGAGCCTCCATCGCACACAGAGCCA
>DATKYA010000601.1:0-2601 GCA_035528775.1 Planctomycetota bacterium
CGATCGTAGTTGCAATGTTGAAGGACAAGATGAAAAAGTAGGGCGAACCTTCTGTTTGCCGTGTTTTCAACCGCACCGGCAGGCGAGGGCGAACACAAGGTTCGCCCCGTCGAAACTATGTCAAAAGGCGATCCCGATGTAGGGGCGGACGGCGTCCGCCCCGGGGGGCACACGCCGTGTGTCCCTACATGATCCTGTTGGATGTCTTGAGATAGATTCCTATACTCGGGACTACCGGGCAACGGAGGGCGAACACAAGGTTCGCTAAAACGTGAGCACCGAGCCGCAAGACAATCAGCAGCAGACGTATGGATCGTTCTTGGCGTCGGCGCGCGCTGCGATTGCTGCCGAGCTGGCAAAGCAGGACGACGCCCGGCCGCTGCACACCGCGGTGCAGGAGGAGATTGTGTCGCTGCTGTGCGAACGGTGCGGGCTTGCTCCTGAGAAGCCGGCGCGAATCTCATCCGCCCTGCACGATGAGCTTCTCGCGATGCTTCGCGAGATCGCCCTGCCCTACGATTTCCTCGGCACGGCGTATCTCGACTACCTGTCGTCCGAGATCGCATTCGACGAGGCAGGCACGCCCGTGATCCAACCCGCCGCCTCACGCAAGGCCTCCGGCTCGTACTACACGCCAGAGCGGATCGTCAAGCGGATCATCGCGGAGACGCTGGGCCGCAGGCTGGCCGATGCCGCGGATGCCGGGGCGGCGGCCGATATTCGCGTGCTCGATCCCGCGTGCGGGTCGGGCGTCTTCCTGCTGGAAGCGGCCCGCGAGCTGATCCGCCGGCACGTCGAGCTTGGCGTGCCCGAAGCCGATGCCGCCGCGACCGCCGTGCGGCAGGTCGGCGGGGCTGACGTCTCCCCCGAGGCCGCCGCCATCGCGCGGCTCGCCTTCCGCCTGGCCGGGCTGCCCGAGCCGAAGATCATCGTGGCCGATTCGCTGCGGATGACCCGCGAGCACTGGCGCGAAGCATTTCCCGCTGCCTTCGAGCGCGAGCATGGCGGGTTCGACGTGATCGCCGCCAATCCGCCCTACGCCGCCGCCACCAGCCTCGCCGCCGCCGCCAAGCGATTCCTCTCGAAGCACTACGAAGCCTACGCCGGGCACGGTGACCTCCACTACTGCTTCTTCGAACTGGGGCTGAACCTGCTCCGCCCCGGCGGCCTGCTCGGGCTGCTGTCGTCGATCTACTTCATCCAGGCATCCTACGCCGCACGGCTGCGCAAGCTGCTCACCGAGACGTCGCGGATCATCAGCCTCATCGACTGCTCCGGAGAGGCGCTCTTCCCGGGGGCGAGCATCCACTGCGCGATCACGATCCTGCAGAAGGTGCAGCCGCCCACCGGGTCCACCATCAGTATCGAGGGTACCGATGGTATCGTGGAGGCGGATGCGGCCCCCGCGGACAGCGGCCAATCAGCCGGCGGCGAGCGGCCCGCGTTCGATTTCCCGCAGCGCCTGCTCGGCTCCGCACCGTGGGTGATCGTTTCCGACGCCGAGAAGCAATGGCGGGCACGCATCGAGCGCGACGCCATCCCGCTGGGCGAGCTGTGCTCGATCGTGCAGTCGCCCGAGAGCGGCCTGAACGAAGCCTTCGCACTGAGCGCACTCGATGCCCGCCAGCAGCAGATCGAGCCGGAGCTCCTGCGGCCGCTGATCAAGAACAGCGACGTCCGCCGGTACGCGATCCGCTACCGCGACCAGGTGGTGATCTACGTCCCGCGCGGCACCGAGATCGAGAGCTATCCGGCGGCGATGAAGCACCTGGAGCAGTTTCGCGAGCAGTTGGTGAACCGCGACGTCGTGCGCAACAGCGGCCAGCCGTGGTTTGCGTTCCACCGGCCGCGCAACGCCCGGCTGATGAACGCCCCCCGCAAGATCGTCTGCCCCTATCGCGCCGAGGGCAACAGGTTCGCGGTCGACGAGCTTCGGGCGCTCAACGACGGCGGCGACCTGCGGATGATCTTCACCCGCAAGGGCGTGTCCGTCGACCTCTACTTCCTTGCGGCCCTGCTCAACTCGCGGATGCTCGAGCGCTACTACCGCCGGATCGGCCGGCGCAAGGGGCACGTGCTGGAGTACTTCAAGGACTCCCTCCAGCGCCTCCCGATGCGAATCCTCCCGGCCGGCCACCCGCTCCATTCAGCCCTCGCCGACCTCTCGCGGCTCCAGCACAAGACCTTCTCCGAGCAGCGCGACTACCTCATCGAACGCATGATACTGGATTTGTACGAGCTGAAAGCAGCCGCAGTGAGGATGAAGGGGAGGCTCTTCTGAATGATGAGTGACGAATACTTTTTGGCCTTGCACTTTCGGTCGCGCCGGATTAGAATGTGACCGCAAATGACCGCGCATTCCTTCGACGGAGGTACCGCCATGGCACCGGCACGCGCTCACGTTATCGTGCACGGGGACGTGCAGGGGGTGGGCTTCCGCTACACAACCGTCCGCGAGGCGGGAGAGCGCGGCCTCACCGGATGGGTGCGCAACACGTGGCAAGGCACCGTCGAAGCCGTGTTTGAAGGCGAGAAGAACGACGTGGAGGATATGGTTGCGTGGTGCCGACGCGGGCCCGTCTCCGCCGAAGTGACCAAGGT
>DATKYA010000602.1:0-5847 GCA_035528775.1 Planctomycetota bacterium
TGCTGCTGCTTTCACTGCTGGGAAGCACCGGCTCGCTGCTCTACTCGGTGCCGGTGCTGCCGCTGATCGAAATCTGGTCGTGGGTGCTCGTGATCATCGGCGTGAAGGAGATTTACGGCCTGTCGGTGGGCGGCGCCGTGGTGGCGTCTTTGCTGCCGCTGGTAATCATCATCGTGGTAACGCTTTCGCTGTGGTCGACGGCCCTGGCGACACTTTTTCTTACGTTTCTGTGATCGGCGGTGCACGGCAGATGCAACGCGTATGCTATCCCGCTGCTTTTGAGTTCGTTTCTGGAGAATAAGAAACTATCTCAAAACCTCCAACAGGACCATGTAGGGGCACACGGCGTGTGCCCCCGGGGCGGACGCCGTCCGCCCCTACATCGGGATCGCCTTTTGAGATAGTTTCCAAGGGACATCTGATGCCCAGCACCTGTGTTATCGGTATGATCTGGGGCGATGAAGCCAAGGCGAGAGTGGTCGATATCTGCTCGGAGAACGCCGACATCGTCGTGCGCTACCAGGGCGGCAGCAACGCAGGCCACACCGTTGTCGTCGGCAGCGAGAAGTTCATCTTCCACCTGGTGCCGTCGGGAATCCTACGCCCGGGCAAGCAGTGCGTGATAGCCAACGGAGTGGTGGTCGATCCCGAGTTGCTGATCCAGGAAGTGGAGCAGCTCGAGGCACGCGGCGTGGCGGTGTATGAGCAGCTCGTGGTGAGCGACCGCGCTCACATGGTGATGCCGTATCACAAGGTGCTTGATGCCGCGTCGGAGCAAGCGCTCGGCAGCAGCAAGGTGGGCACCACACTGCGCGGGATCGGGCCGTGCTACCGCGACAAAGCGGGGCGCGTGGGCATCCGCGCCGCCGACCTGATCAACCCCGATACGCTCGCACGGCTGCTGAAGGCCAACCTGGCTGCCGTCAACGAGCTCCTCACGAAGATCTACGGCCTCGAGCCGCTGGAATTCGAGCCGATGTTCGAGAAATACCGCGCGCTCGGCCAAGAGATGAAGCCGCTGGTGAAAGACACCATCCGGCTGCTGCTGGATGCGCTGCGAAGCGGCAAGAACGTGCTGTTCGAGGGCGCCCAGGGCAGCCTGCTCGACATCGATTTCGGCACGTACCCGTACCTGACCTCCTCGAACACCACGGTGGGCGGGGTGTGCACGGGCACGGGTGTGCCTCCGAAGATGATCGGCACGGTGCTGGGCGTGCTGAAAGCATACGCCACCCGCGTGGGCGAAGGGGCATTTCCCACCGAGGTGAAAGGGGTGGAAGGCGACGCCATCCGGACACGGGGCGAGGAGTTCGGCGCGACGACCGGCAGGCCCCGCCGCTGCGGCTGGCTCGACGGCGTGGCCGCCCGATACGCCGCCGCAATCAACGGTGTCGACAAGCTTGCCATCACCAAGCTCGACGTGCTCTCCGGCCAGAAAACGCTGAAAGTGTGCACCTCGTACGAGTGCAACGGGGACCGGTTCGAGACGGTGCCCAGCGATTACTCGGTGCTCGAGCGGTGCCGGCCGGTATACGACGAGATGCCCGGCTGGCAGGAAGACCTGTCGGGCGTGCGGAGGATTTCCGATCTGCCCAGGGCCGCGCGCAGCTATCTCGATTACGTCGTGCGGCTGGTGGACGTGCCGGTCGAGCTGGTGTCCGTGGGAAGCGAGAGAAGCCAGGTGGTCTACCCGTAGCTCCGGGTGAAGCGAAGGCAAAACGCCGGCAAGGGGCCGGAGCAGGAATCCGTCCTACGAGTCAACAATCAGCAACAACCCTGAGCGTGATCCCGCGGCACATCGCCATCATAATGGACGGCAACGGCCGCTGGGCACGCAGCCGCAACCTGCCGAGAACCAGCGGCCACAAGGAGGGGGCGAAATCCGTCCGCTCGGTCGTTGAAGAATGCGGCAGGCTGGGCGTCCAATACCTTACCCTGTACGCGTTTTCGCTGGAAAACTGGAAGCGCCCGAAGCACGAGATCACCTTCCTGATGAACCTGCTCCAGCAGTTTCTCGTTCGTGAGGAAGCGAGCCTGATGAAGAACAACGTGGTGCTGGAGGCCATCGGGCGGATCGATGACCTGCCGGATCGCGTGCTCAGGCAGTTGCGGAAGACGATCGAGCAAACCAGCCGCAACACCGGGCTGGTGGCGGTTCTGGCTCTCAATTACGGCGCCCGTGCCGAGATCGTCGACGCAGCCCGGAAGATCGCTTGCCAAGTGAAGGACGGCACACTGCAGCCTGACGAGATAGACGAGCACGTTTTGCAGCAGTGCCTTTACACCGATTCTCACGGAAAGCCGTTTCCGGATCCCGACCTCGTGATCCGCACAGCGGGCGAGATGCGGCTGAGCAATTTCCTGCTGTGGCAGTCGTCGTACGCGGAAATCTACGTGGCCGGCGTCTGCTGGCCGGATTTCCGGGCGGAGCATCTCCGCGAGGCCATCGCGGACTTCGGACACAGGGAACGGAAATTCGGCGGGTTGAAGGATCGCGATGTTCATCAGAGCGCTGACGGGCTTGTTCTTGATCGCGTTGTTCCTGGGAGCGATGCTCGTTGACATCCTGCTGAAGTGGCCAGTGCTTGCAGGAGTCGTGGGAACCGCCCTGATCGGGGCGGCGGCGCACGAGTTCTACGTGATGACGCGCACGGGAGGGGCGGCTCCGCTTACACTGTGGGGCGTGCTGGCGGCGCTCGCGGCGTTCAACTTCCCGTGGATGTCGGCTCGGTGGGGATGGTCGTTTGGCTGGGACGGCCTGCTGGCGGCGCTCGTGCTCGTAGCGTTTGCCGGTATTGCCCGCCGGTTCGGCACGGGCAAGCCGGATGCCGTCCGCGATGTCTCCATCACCGTGTTCGGCGCGTTCTACGTGGGTGTGCTGGGCGGATACATCGTCCGGATCCACGCGCTGTCGCCGCCGCATGGCGCGAATCTCGTTTTGTACTTTGTTGCCGTGTCGAAGACGGCCGATATCGGCGGCTACCTGAGCGGGAAGTTCTTCGGCAGGCGCAAGCTCGCCCCCGTGATCAGCCCGAACAAGACGATTGAAGGCTCGATCGGTGGATTGGTGCTGAGCCTGATCGCGGCATTTGTGCTGATTGGCGTGCTGCCGTTCGAGCGGTCGGTGCCGTGGGTGGTGGCGTTTGCCGTGCTGGTAAATGCGGCATCGCAGTTTGGCGACCTCGCCGAGTCGATGCTCAAGAGGGGTTGCGGCGTGAAGGACTCCGCCGTGGTGCTGCCGAAGGTTTGCGGCGCACTCGACCTGATCGATTCCATACTGATCAGCGCGCCGGTGGCGTTTTACATGATGTGGCCGATGCAGGATTTCTCGAAGATGGCCGCGGGCTGAGCCCGGGGGGCATCATCGCAAGGTCCAGAACTTGAAGGAAATAACCAGGTTCCAGAATTTCGACGAAGCCCGGGCCGTCCTGGGCAGTCACGACGGCAACTTGCGGCTGATCAGGAAGGTGCTGGACGTCGACGTGGTTTTCCGCAACGGCGTGGTGATGGCGGAAGGGCCCGACGAGCGAGTGCAGAAGGCCGTACAGGTTCTGGATGAAATCCGTTCGCGCGTAAAGATTTACGGCCGGATTCACCAGAACGAAGTGGAGGAAATCCTGCGCATCATCGGCGGGTCTGGAGAGGAAGCGGCCGAGCAGCTCCCGGAGGCCGAGCGGCATCGGATTCGCGTCTTCTACCGCGACAGGGTGATCGTGCCGAAGTCGCGCGGGCAGCAGGAATACATCGAAGCGATTCGCGATAACGACCTTGTGTTCTGCACCGGGCCTGCCGGCACGGGCAAGACGTACCTGGCGGTGGCGATGGCGGTGTCGGCCGTCCGCGATGGTCTGCTCCGCAAGATCATCCTCGTGCGGCCTGCCGTCGAGGCCGGCGAGAAGCTTGGCTTCCTCCCCGGCACCATGCAGGAGAAGGTGAACCCGTACCTCCGCCCGCTCTACGACGCGTTGAACGACATGATGGAGTTTGGCCAGGTGCAGAAGTACATCGAGCGCGACATCATCGAGGTGGTGCCGCTCGCCTTCATGCGCGGCCGGACGCTCAACGAATCGTTCATCATTCTCGACGAGGCGCAAAACAGCACCGCCATGCAGATGAAGATGTTCCTCACCCGCCTCGGCGTGAAATCGAAGGCCGTGGTGACCGGCGACATAACGCAGATCGACCTTCCCCAGGGCGACGTTTCCGGCCTGCTCGACGCCCAGCGGCTGCTCCGGAACGTTCCGGGGATCGCGTTCGTGGCGCTCGGCCGCGCGGATATCGTCCGGCACAGGCTCGTGCAGGCCATCGTGGATGCCTACGAGCGCGAGATCGCCGAGCGGGAGAAGCGCCGGTCGCGCCCGTCCGCCGGCACGTCTTCGGGGCGCGGCCAAACCGACGAGACGCAAGCATGACCACCGGCAGGAAATCCCGGCGGCTCTCCTTCCAGCGAGCCGTCCTGGGCGACACCAGGGCGCTGTGGATGCACGTTGACCTGCACCGGTTCGTCAACGGCCTCATCTTCGGCGTCCTGCTCGCCGGCTGCGTTACCGCGCTGAACTTCGAGCACACCTGGCCCGGCAACACGCAAGCCCTGGGCCATTCGCTGCTTGTCCTCGCCGTCTGCGCCATCTACAGCATCTACCTGGTCACGTTTGAGGCCCGCAGGATCAGGGCCTTCCGCTCGATCGGCTCGGTGGGAGTGCTGTCGATCTTGCCGGTCGCGGCGGCCGTGTGGCTGCCCGGCTTCGACCTGCCGGTCTACGTGAACCCGGTGATAATGGTCGCGTTCATCTTCGGCATCGTATACTCCGAGCGGACGGCCATCATGCTGAGCCTGATGCTGTGCATCCTGGTCGGGCTGTCGCTGCAGATCAATCACGCCGACAAGCTCCAGGTGATGCCGTACGATCTGGTGGTGATCCTGTTTGCCGGGGCGACCGTGGCCGCGCTGGGCTGCGGACGGATCAGGAGGCGGTCGAAACTCCTCAAGCTCGGTTTCCTCTCGGCCGTGGTGCAGGTGCTGCTGATCGCGGCGGCGGCGCTGCGTGCGGGCGACGTTCCGTCGTATCGCGACGCCCTGTTCGGATTCATCAACGGCACCGTGTGGGCCGTCCTGGTGACCGCCCTCCTGCCCCTGATCGAGCAGGTCTTCAAGGTGGCAACCGGCATCAGCCTGCTGGAGCTGTCGGACCAGAGCCACCCGCTGCTGCGGCAACTCAGCCTGGAGGCCCCCGGCACCTACCATCACAGCCTGATCCTCGGCAACCTTGCGGAATCGGCCGGCGAGGCCATCGGCATCAATTCGCTGATGCTGCGGGTGGGCGCGTATTACCACGACGTCGGCAAGCTTGCCAAGCCCGAGTACTTCGTGGAAAACGAGGAGATGCAGGGGAGCATGCACACGAATCTGTCGCCCACGATGAGCGCGCTCATCATCACCGCGCACACGAAGGACGGCGTTGAGCTTGCCCGCGAGAAGGGCCTCCCCGAGCCGATCGTCGACCTGATCCAGCAGCATCACGGCACGTCGCTCGTGGAATTCTTTTACCACCGGGCCAAGGAGCTGAACGGCACGCAGGTCGACCAGGAGCTGTTCCGGCATCCCGGCCCCAAGCCGCAAACGAAGGAGGCGGGTGTGCTGATGCTGGTCGACTCGGTGGAATCGGCGTCGCGCGCACTCCCGGAGCCGACGCCGTCACGCATCGCACGGCAGGTTCACGACGTCATGAACCGCAAGCTGATGGACGGCCAGCTCGACGAATGCGAGCTCACCCTCACCGACGTCCACAAGATCGAGCAGAACCTGATCCGGTCGCTCACCAGCGTCTTCCACGGCAGGATCAAGTA
>DATKYA010000603.1:0-13534 GCA_035528775.1 Planctomycetota bacterium
TCGTACTGGCGAATCACCCACTCCTTCGAGCAGATGTTCCACGACGACAGCAGCTTGAGGAGGTCGGCGGTGTAGTCGGCATTGGGCGGGATGCTCGGCTCGGGATGCCGGGGCTGCGCCCACACTGCCTCGCGCTCGAGCTTCGGCACGCCCTCGTGGAGGAAATCCATGTCGAGGTCGGCTACCACGGTGCCACTATAGCGCAGCACCAGCCGGCGAGTGTCGGTGTACCTGCCGATCGCGGTGGCTTCCACGTCCTCCGACTCGAAGAGCTCCAGCAGCGGCTCGACGTTCTCCGGCGGCACGGCCAGCACCATGCGCTCCTGGGCTTCGGAAATCCAGATTTCAGTGTAGGAGAGGCCGTGATACTTGAGCGGCACTTTTTCGAGGTAAACTTCGGCCCCGAGCTCGGCTCCCATCTCGCCGACGGCCGATGACAGCCCGCCCGCTCCGCAATCGGTGACGCACGTATACAGCCCGAGGTCGCGGGCCTTCAGCAGCACGTCGGTCATCTTCTTCTCGGTGATAGGATCGCCGATCTGCACGGCGCCGCCCGACGTCTTCTCGGATTTCTCGTGCAGTTCGACAGACGAGAACGTAGCTCCGTGGATGCCGTCACGGCCGGTCTTGCCGCCGACCACAACCACGAGATCGCCGGTGCGGGCGTTCTTGCGGCAGCGGTCCTTCGGGATCAGCCCTACGTTGCCGCAGTAGACGAGCGGGTTGCCCACGTAGCGTTCATCGAAGAAGATGGCTCCGTTCACGGTCGGGATGCCCATGCGGTTGCCGTAGTCGCGAACGCCCGCCACCACGCCCTTGAAGATCCGCTTCGGGTGCAGCACGCCGGGCGGCAGCTTGTCGAACGGATAGTCGGGCGGGCCAAAGCAGAAGATATCCGTGTTCGCGATCGGCTTGGCGCCCAGGCCGGTGCCGAGCGGGTCGCGGATCACGCCGCCGATGCCCGTTCCCGCCCCGCCGTAGGGATCGAGCGCCGACGGATGATTGTGCGTCTCGACCTTGAAGCAGACGTTGTATTCGTCGTCGAATTCGATCACGCCCGCGTTGTCTTCGAAGACCGACACACACCACGGCCGGGCGAGCTCCCGCGTGGCTGCGGCAATCGTCGATTTCAGCAGGTTGTCGATCTTCCTGCCATTGTAGTTGATCAGGCCGCGGAACGTCTTGTGCACGCAATGCTCGGACCACGTCTGTGCGAGTGTCTCGAGCTCGACGTCGGTCGGGTTGCGGCCGAGCTTCTTGAAGTGATCGCGGATTGTGTGCATCTCGGCGAGGTTCAGCGACAGCACAGCCAGCTTGCTGATCTCCAGCAGCTTCGCGTCGTCGGCCGACAGGATGTCGATCTCGCGGCGTTGGAACCGGTAGTCGGAATCGAGGTGCACTTCAGCCAGCATGCCGGTGTCGAAAATGGCATCTTCGATGACGCTGTTGGCGAGGATCTTCTCGGCGATCGTGCGGCCGGTCGCGGCTGAAATGCCGCCGGAGAGGGCATAGGACATCGCGGTGCCGACGGAATCGACGCCGAGGCCCATGTCGCGGATGCCGCGAGCGGTGCTGTTGGCCACGGGATCCATTACGCCGGGCTTGCGGCGCACGCGGATGATAGTCGTTCCGCCGTCCGCCTTCAGCAGCGAGTCGTTGACGGCGAATTCCTCGGTGACCGGATCGCTGAGCAGCTCGCCGGCGATGCGCTGGACGTCTGCGTTCTGCAGGTTGCCGTCAAGCAGATAGATCCTGGCGGTGCGGACGGCGGCGACGCCGCTGATGCCCAGGTCGCGGATGTCGGCGGCAACCGCGTTGCCGAGCACGTCGGGGTATCCAGTTCGTGTGGCCACTTCCACTTGCCATCTCATGTCGGTGATTCCTGGTCGTATGCGGGATCAAGCCGGACGGCGCTGGTTCCATGCCCGTCGCGCTTCGGCGGCTTGTGTGAATTTCCGGAGCAATGCATCGGCATCGCCGTTTTCGACGATAGCCTTGAAGTCGCCGAGCTCGCCGATCAGTGTGTCGATGGCGGCGGCGATTTCGGCGGAATTGTCGAGGCAGATGTCGCGCCAGAGCTGCGGGTCGCTCCCGGCCACACGAGTCGTGTCCGCGAAGCCGGAGGACGCACAGTCGAGGCTGCCGGGCGACTGCGCGTTGACCATGCACGCGGCGGCCACGTGAATCAGATGGCTGGCGAATGCCACACGCCGGTCGTGTTCCTCCGGCGACATCTCGTCGGTCCGCGCCCCGACCGCCTGCCACATTCGAGCCACGTGCCGGAGGGCTTCGCCATCGGTGCGGGGCGTGGGCGTGAGAATGCACAGCGCTCCCTCGAAGAGGCCCCGCGATGAATGGACCGAGCCGCGCTTCTCCGAGCCTGCCATCGGATGGGAGCCCACGTACCGCGCCCGGCCGTCGAAAATTGCGTCCAGTTGTTCGGTGATCAGCTTCTTGCTGCTGCCGACGTCGGTGATCAGGCATCCGGGCGGAACGCTGCCTGCAAGCTCGCGGGCCTTCGCGGCGATCAGCCGCACCGGCGTGGCCAGTACCACGAGGTCGGCATCGCGCACACCTTCGGCAGCGTCTGTGGTCACTTCATCTACGCAGCCGAGCTGCATTGCCTGCTGGAGGGTCGACGTGCGGTAGCCGATGCCTCGTACGCGTTCAGCCGCTCGACGATCCCTCAATGCAGCACCGAGCGAGCCGCCGATCAACCCTACGCCCACGATAGCAACGGTCTTGAACAGCATGATGCCTATGGGTCCCGAGACGTGCGAAGCAGTTCAATTTGCAGGGGACATTATGGCTTGGGTTCCCACGTTTCGAGTTTACCAGAATCGAGTGGGAGAATCAATCTTTTTTCAGGCGGGTATGCGTGTACGCAGATGTATGTCGCAGCGGTAGGGGCACACGGCGTGTGCCCGGGCGGACGCCGTCCGCCCCTACATCCGCGCGGCCTACGACTCCATGCTGTTCTGCTCGCGCAGCTCCGCCAGCAGAGATTCGAGATAGATGATCTCGGATTGCAGCAACGAAGCGGGGCTTTCCTTCTCGAGCAACTGCTGGCGTTCCAGCGGGGGAATGGACAATGCCGACGCGATCGTCCAGCCGAGGTCGTTGGTCTGCTCGGGCAGCGCGATCACTCCTTGCGATTCGCAACCGCGCTGCGATGCGATGAGCTTCACGCAGTTGTTGAACAGCCGCCGCACCTGCTCGGCGCGGTCGTCGAGCTCATCCTTCGACATCGTCTCAAGGAACGGATACGGGGCGATGAGGGCCTTCGTGTAAGGCTGGTCGGTGATCATCTCGGCAATGGTGAACCGCTCGGTGCCCGTGACGAGCAGGGTCATCTCGCCGCCTTCCTGCGGCTGATAGTCGATGATCTTGGCGACCGTGCCGATCTGCTGCGGGGCGTCGTCGATCTCCAGGATCATCCCCAGCTCGCCGTGGCTGTCGAGGCACTCGGTCACCAGCAGAAGATGGCTGGCCCGCCGGACGTGCAGCGGCAGCAGCATTCCTGGAAACAGCACATTCTCTGATGGCATCACGGGCAGAATTCTGGGTGTAGTCATGTGCTCGTCCTGTGCGTTGGTTTACACGTAAGGCCTCTTCCTGCCTTAATAAACGTAAGCTTGCGGCGGTCAGTATCGCCAAATTTTGAGGGAAAAAAATGATGGGAAATCCGACAAGTGATCCCGTCTTGGCCCAAGCGAACCCCTATGTGCTCGTCTCCTGCCGCGCACGTGGCGGGGTCTGGGCGGAATACAAGGAACTGGTGCCGCTGTACACCTGTGGTACACCTGCGGTTCCTTCTTGATTTCCCGGCCTTTCAAGCCTATAATTGTGCTTTGTGGCGGATGTTTTCCGGAAGGCTGGTTCTCGTTCATATCAGGAAACGGCCGTGAACTCAATGAACCGCAAGCGAACCAGAATGCTGCCGGCCATCGCGCTGGCGGCGGGTCTGATTTTTTCGTCGTTTATTGGCCTCAGATCGTGTGTCGCCGGCGAGCAGAGCAAACAGGCAAGCCTCGTCTGCAAGCCCGATGAGATTGGCAGCATCGTCACGTGGATGGTGAGCGAGCCGTTCACGGTGGGGCCGAAGGATACATTCGAGACGGACTTCCTCCGCGACTTCGGCGGCGAGGATGCGTTCCGCCCCGCCGGCATTACCACCGAGATGAACGGCAAGCGGCTCGCCTGGAAGGTGATATCGTCAGGCAAGCCGGTCGTCAAGCCATCGGTGGTGCCGATCGAGGACACGAAGGTCTTCTATCTGTTCACCACCATCACTCCTCAGACTGGCGGCAAGGCCCTGCTCACGTGCAACTACTGGTCCGACGTGATGATATGGATGGAAGGGCGCAAGGTAATCTCGGCCGCACGGAAGTGGCGCGACCAGATGGCCGACACCAGCGCCGAGGTGGACCTCGAGAAGGGGGAATCGTATCCCATTCTCGTGAAGATTTCGAGCGCCCTGCAGCAAGCAGCACTGCATCTGCGCTTCACGGTGGCGGATGCCGGCGCCGCCGGACAGGGCAATAATGGGCAGAAGAAGGATGGCGAAGATCCGAACGGGGGCGGCGACGAGCTTGGAAACGCCGAAGGCCAGATGGACGTCGCCCCCGATCACCGTCAGTTCGGCAGGCCGATCGACCTGATCTGCTCGCTGCCGGTGCCGGCGGACCAGCGGTCGCTCGCGTCCTACCTGCCCGACGCAATCGACGTCACAATTGACAACTACCGCTTCCTCGAGCCTGATCGGACCTCGCTGCTGTACGTGGGTCTGGCAGACTACGAGCAGCACGCGTACGACGACCCGGCAGTGGCCGCGAAAGAACCGCGCGACCGCGCCATTCCGCCCGGCCTGGACTCCACGCTGTCGGCCAAGGCCGTCATCCGCACCCGCGACGGCAAGGAGCTTGCATCATTCAAGCTGGGGAAGTTCGATCCCGGCCAGCTAGCTGGCAAGCCGCTCTCGTTCAGCTACCGGCCGAAGAAATCCGATGTTTCGCCGTTCTTCGTCGTGCAGGTAGAGATTGAGCACGACGGCGCCGTGGCCGGCAAGTTCGAACGGAGATTCTACTGTCTCGACGGCATCAAGCAACTCGGCGAGGAGATCAGCAAGCGGGCCGAGAGGTTCTACAAGGAGAAGAACGAGGAGGAGCTGTATGAGGACCGCGATCTCGCCTATCTGCTGCTGAAGCTCGAGCAGCTCAAGCTGCTGTACGACACCGAGGCGAACACGTACTACTTCGGCGACCGCGCGCTGACGATCGTGCTGGACGCCCAGCGGCGCGTCGAGATCATGGAGAAGCGCCTCCACATCAACCCCGGGCCGGGCCTGCACGAGTTCGTCTACGTCTCGAAGGTTGACGATAGCGCCCAACCCTACTTGGTCTACGTGCCGCTCAGCTACCAGGCGATGAAAGGAGCGCCGCTGATCGTCTACCTTCACGGCTACGATCCCGACCTGAACAAGCTGAACTGGCAACTCATCCCGGAGGGGCTGAAGGCGTTGTGCGAGCAGTACGGCTACCTGCTGGCGGCGCCGTTCGGCCGCAGCAACACCGATTTCCAGGGGATAGGCGAAGAAGACGTGATGCACGTGTTGGACCTGGTGAGGCGGCAGTACAACGTGCATTCCGATCGCATTTTCCTGCTGGGCTATTCGATGGGTGCGATGGGCGCCTACACGATTGGCGGCCACTATCCCGATCAGTGGGCGGGCTTGATCTCGCTGGCGGGCCGGGCCGACTTCTACATGTGGCGGCGCGTGAAACCGGCGGACGTTCAGCCCTTCAAGCGCTGGCTGGTCGATCTCGAGTTCGCGAACGGATACGCTGAGAACTTCCGAAACGTGCCCGTGCTCGCATTGCAGGGGGAGTACGACTCGCTGGTCGAGAACAAGCAATCGATCAACTTCGTCAAGAAGCTCACCGGCCTGGGCTATGAGGCCCAGTTCATCCCGGTGCGCGACATGGACCACTGGATCGCCAGCAGCGTTTTCTCCACCGATACCGTGTTCAAGTGGATGCAGGACAAACGCCGGCCCGACGCTCCTCAAACGGTGTCGCTGACGACCGTGACGCTGAAGTACAACAAGGCCTATTGGCTGACGATCGACGATTTCCGGAAGTGGGGCACGCGTGCGAAGATCGAGGCGAAGATGGACGCGCCCAACCACGTCGCAGTCACCGAGACCAATGTGGCCGCCTTCACGCTGGACTTGCCGGCAAAGATGGTCGACACGGCGAAGCCGGTTGTCGTGAAGGTGGGGGAGAAGGAGTTTAAATTCGATGCACCGGCCAAGGGGCCGCTGAAGGTCGTCCTCGATCAGGCGAAGCCGTCGGCCCTGCGCAAGACGCCGCAGTTGTGCGGGCCGATCAAGGATGTCCACAACTCCCGATTCCTGTTCGTCTACGGCACGCAGGGCGACCCCGTCGAGAACAAGATGATCTACCAGCAGACTGCGGCGGCCGTGGATGAGTGGCGGCGGTTCACCAAGGCCGTGCAGTTGCTGGAGAAGGAGAAGGACCCGCTGATGGTTCGCGATCGCGACCTGGATGACGAGCAGCGGGACAAGTGCAATCTCGTGCTCATCGGCACGCCGCGCACGAACAGCGTGCTGGCGCGGATCGCCGACAAGCTTCCGATCAAGTTCGACGGCAACAACGGCTACATCGTGGGCAACAGGAAGATTACGGGGCCCGGCCTGGGCATGAACATGATCTATCCCAGTCCGTTCAACCCCAACCGCTACGTCGTCGTCAAGTCCGGCCTGTATTATGGTCTGCGGCTGTCGGATAATCACAAGTTCGACATGCTGCCCGATTTCATCATCTACGACCAGGACCTGGACCGCGAGATCCCGGACCTGTACGACGGCGTGCCGAACCGCAGCCGCTGTGCGGGGTTCTTCGACAAGTACTGGCAGCTCGATGACGACGTGACATGGACGCAGGACTGATCGCCGGCCCTGCAAGCTCAACCGGGAGATGGTGATGCCGAAGGCGCTCCATGACAAGTTCAGATACATCGCGATCGAAGGCCCGATCGGCGTCGGCAAGACGAGCCTCGCCAAGGCCTTGGCGGACCGGCTGAACGCCCGGCTGTTTCTCGAGGAGGCCACCGAGAATCCACTGCTCCCGAAGTACTACACCAACATGAAGAGATACGCCTTCCAGGCGCAGCTTTTCTTCCTGGTGTCGCGATACAAGCAGCAGAAGGAGATCGCCCAGCGCGATCTGTTCAATCGCATCACGATCGCGGACTACATGTTCGAGAAGGACCGGATCTTCGCCAGCCTCTCGCTCAACGAAGACGAGCTGATGCTGTATAACCACCTCCATCCGCTGCTGAGCGCGAACGTGCCGAAACCGGACCTCGTGGTGCTGCTGCAGGCCCCGGCAAACGTGTTGATGCAGCGGATTCGCACCCGCGGCCGGAAGTTCGAGGAGCCGATGACTCGCGACTACATTCTGAAGGTCGTAGAGGCGTATGACCGGTTTTTCTTCAATTACGAGGCGTCGCCGGTGCTGATCGTCAACACCAGCCAGGTGAACTTCACCGTCGACAAGTTCGATCTCGAATCGCTCGTGCGGCAACTCGAGCGGATGGAATCCGGCAAGGAATACTACGTGCCGGAGAAGCTGGGGTGATGGGAATTCAGAACGCAGAATGATGAACGCAGAATGATGAATGAAGAATGAAGACAGGAGATAGCGACTTCCAGCTCCTGACTCCTGAATTGTGATTTCTGACTTCTGACTTTGGGTCCACTGGGTCCACTGGGTCCACTGAGTCCACTTGTGGCCGCTGAGGTGTGCATGAGATGCAGGTAATACACACGTGCCGGGAGATGTCGGAATTCTCGACGAAGGCCCGCAAGGCCGGGCAGACCATCGGTTTCGTGCCGACGATGGGCGCGCTGCACGAGGGCCACTACAGCCTGATGCGGCGTGCCCGAGCGGAGAACGACGCGGTCGTCGCGAGTATTTTCGTGAACCCCACGCAGTTTGGCCCGAACGAGGACCTCGCGAAATACCCGCGAACGTTCGACCAGGACCTCGCGGGCTGCGAGAAGGCGGGCGTGAGCGTCGTTTTCGCACCGACACCCGCCGAGATGTACCCTGCGGGCTTCGATACGTACGTGACGCAGGACCGGCTGACCGGCGTGATGTGCGGGGCGTCCCGCCCCGGGCACTTCCGCGGCGTGCTGACGGTTTGCTGCAAATTATTCAATGTGGTTTCTCCCGACGTTGCATACTTCGGCCAGAAGGACTACCAGCAGTGCCAGGTGATCAAGCGGATGGTAGCCGATCTGTGCATGGCGCTGCGGATCGAGGTCTGCCCGACGGTGCGGGAGCCGGACGGCCTGGCGATGGGCTCGCGCAACCGCTACCTGAGCTACGCCGAACGTTTCGATGCGGTCTGCCTGTATCGTGCCCTGAAGCTCGCGGAGCAGCTCGCTGCGGATGGCGAGACGGCCGTGCACGCGATCATCGATGCGATGGAAGGCGTGATCCGTGAAGTGCCGTCGGCCACGGTCGACTACATTACCATAGCCGATGCGGAGTCGCTGCAGCCGCTCGAAACGCTCCAGGGAAGCGCGGTTGCGGCCCTGGCTGTGAAGATCGGGGCTACCCGGCTGATCGACAACGTGCTGATCGGCCCGCCAGCCATCAGAAGGTAAGGACATCAATGCTTCGTTCAATGTGCAAATCGAAAATCCACAGGCTCACCGTTACCGAGACACACCTGCGGTACGAAGGCAGCATCACGATCGATACCGATCTGCTGGAAGCTGCCGATATCCTGCCGTACGAGAAGGTGCAAGTGGTAAATATCAACAACGGGGCCCGACTGGAGACATACGTAATCCCCGGGAAGCCCGGCAGCGGAATCGTCTGCATGAACGGAGCAGCCGCACGCTGCGCCCAGCCGGGAGACATCCTCATCGTGATCACGTACTGCTGGCTGGATTCAGCCGAGGCCGCGAAGCATCAGCCGAAGGTCGTGCAGGTGGATTCCCGCAACAAGGCCATCGGACCGTCCTGACACGCCCGATCCCTGCTGGAGCGGCGTCCGTGCGGCCGCAGCGGCGGCACGCATCAGGGAACCGTTTCACTCACCCGCGCGGTTCCTACTGTGGAACGTTTCACTGGTTCGCGTGGTTTAGATGAGTGAGCCGTGCATGTTTCTGGAAGGAGGTACCAATGACACAGAGACTCATGGGGATGGTAACGGCCTTAGTGATAGTGCTTGGCCTTTCGGCTGCCGTTGCCGATGACGCGATGAAGGGCCGCAACATGATGAAGGAGAAGGAGGGCGCCGCCAGGCAGTGCCCGCTGGAAGTCATCGCCGCACGTGAGGGCGTCAAGGACATCGCGATGAAGTCCTGCCCGCTGTGCGATATGATGGGCACTTCTCCTTCACCGGCGGCGTGGGTGTTGATCAAGAAGGATGAACTCAACCTCACCGACAAGCAGATCAAGAAGCTGAACAATCGCGATGAGAAGTTCCGAAAGGACATCGCCGACTACGACGCCAGTATCGTCAAGTCGCGCGCGGAACTGAACAAGGTGTTCGTACGCGAGAAATGGGATGCCGGCGACCTGGAGGATGCCCTGCAGGGCAACGCGAAAGCGAACATCAAGTACATCTCTGCCTGGGCTGAGGGCAAGGAAGACGCTTTCGACGAGCTGACCGACGAGCAGAAGGGCAAGCTGATGAACATGGCCTGCAAGCGGACCGCGAAAGCTGAACGAGCAGAACGCCCGATGGCCGAGCAGCCCAAGGAAGAGGTCGATTAGCGGGCGGCCAGCACGACCCTCCTACCGAATAGGGCGATCGCTGCGTGCCGCGCGAAATCCGGGGCCGAAGCCAACCAGGATTTGTAAGGGAAAACCTGCTGCGAGGGAGCGGAACTGCCAAACTCGCACCAGGTTTTCCCTTGGTTATTTGGGGCCAACCCGTGCCACTCTCCAAGACACGCCGCGCCATTCAGATCGTCGTGTTCTGTGCCTTTCTGCTGCTCATCTTCCTGCCGCCCGCACTTTCCGGCAAGATCGGGATCACGTCAGCACCTGTTCCGCGTCTGAGTCCATTCGCAGCAGTGGCGGCCATCGCATCCGGCACGCCGCCCGCTGATGTCGCGCGTCATTACTGGCCGGCCGTGCTGGTCATCGTTGCCGCTGTGCTGGCAGGCCGTGTGTTCTGCGGATGGGCCTGCCCCCTGGGCACGATGATCGACCTAGGCGACCATCTGATCAGGCTCGCCCGGCGCCCGCGGAAGCAGCCCGAGCCTGATGGCGGCCGCAGGCTCAAGTACTACATCCTGGTCGCGCTCCTCGTGCTCGCGTTGTTTGGCGTGGGAGTCGCGGGATGGCTCGATCCGCTGAGCCTTGTTTCGCGGACGTTCACAATGGTCGTGCGGCCGTGGACCGCCTGGCTGCTCGATTCAGGGCTGTCCGGATTGCAGGACCGGATGCCTTCGCTTGGGGAGCAGGCACAATCGGTGAGGACGTCGCTCGAGCAGACGACGGTGATAAGCCATCAGCGGATATTCGCGGGACAGGGTGTGGTGCTGGTCGTGTTTCTTGCCGTGCTGGCGCTCGGTATGATCATGCCGCGATGCTGGTGCCGCGTGGTCTGCCCGCTCGGCGCCATGCTGGCGGCGGTCTCGCAGTGGAATCTGCTGAAACGCAAGGCCAGCCGCAACTGCTCCGGGTGCGGAGCGTGCGTCCCCGCCTGCACGATGGGCTCGATTGCCGACAATGGCAAGGCCGTGCTGGCCGGCGAGTGCATCCAATGCCGGCGCTGCCAGGCGTCCTGCAAGAGGAATGCCATCGTGTTCGCCGCTAAAGGCCGCGCCCGCGAACGCACGGTGGACCTCACGCGGCGCGGGCTGCTGGCTTCCGTGGCTGCGTCGGCGGCGGCAGTACCGTTCCTGAAGTTTCAGCAGGGAAGGGGGCGCAGGAGCGATCTCGTGCTGATCCGGCCGCCCGGAGCACTGCCGGAAGACGATTTCCTTGAGCGGTGCACACGTTGCGGCGAATGCATGCGCGTCTGCCCGACCAATGGCCTGCAGCCGGCCGCCCTCCAGGCGGGGGTGGAGGGGCTGTGGTCGCCCCACCTGGTTCCGCGAATCGGCCATTGCGTGCGCGACTGCACGGCGTGTGGTCAGATCTGCCCGAGCGGGGCAATTCAGCCGCTGGCAACACAGCAGAAGCATTCGGTTTCCATCGGGCGGGCGACCATCGATCGCAGCCGCTGTA
Source organism: Planctomycetota bacterium (assembly GCA_035528775.1). Classification (GTDB taxonomy): domain Bacteria; phylum Planctomycetota; class PUPC01; order JABMSA01; family JABMSA01; genus DATKYA01. The sequence continues at coordinate 11,280 of DATKYA010000603.1, forward strand.
TTCCCTGGATCGGCTGGTCGCGTCAGCCCGATGCGTCGGCGCTCGAGGCCGGCGGCTTCGAGACTGCCGGATGGCCAGAGGGGATGAAAGACTGCAATTGCGCCGTCTGCGAGGAAGTGTGCCCGATTCCCACAAAGGCGATCCGGTTCTCGACATATCGCGGCGTGGGGCCGGGCGGGCTGATCGAAATCCGCCGGCCATACGTGCTGGAAGACTACTGCACGGGCTGCGGATTCTGCGAGAGAATGTGCCCTGTGGCAGGTGAGGCCGCGATCCGCGTTCGCCCGCAGCGGGGCACAGCCGCGGTCGATCCTGATTCCGCCGGGCAGGCTGGGCCGCTGGCGGCGTTGCTGCCGGAAGGCGTGGCCGGATTCCGTCGCACGTCATCTCCGCTGCGCTACACACGCCAGACGCTGACGGAGCTCGTCGATGGCGATGCACCGCGCTACCTGCAGCGTGGCTTTGTCCAGGTGATGACGGCCAACTACGCCGCTGCGGATGGCGCCGCCGTGCGAATGGAGATCTGGGAATTTGGTGATTCACAGAAGGCTACGGAGGTTTACCGGATGGACGCAGCCGGCCTGCAGCCGCTATCGGACATTGGCGATGAGGCCGGCATCGCGTTGAACATGATCTGGGGGCGCGCGGGCAAGTACTACTTCCGAACAGGCTCCAGCAGGGTCGGCGCAGACAAGGTGACCGAGCTGGTCCGACACATCGCGAGTGGCATTCCCCGCTGATTGGGATGGAAAGGCAGCGATGCCGTGGCGGATCGCGTGATCATCGATGGCTCGTTCGGCGAGGGAGGCGGGCAGATTCTCCGCACGGCGCTGGCGTTGTCTGCCGTCACCGGCAGGGATCTGGAAATCTTCAACATCCGCGCCCGACGCACGAAACCAGGCCTGCACCCGCAGCACCGGCTCGCAGTGAAAGCCGTGGCGGCAATCTGCGGGGCGGACGTGCATGGCGCCGAGCTCGGTTCGCAGAGCGTTCGGTTCACGCCCGGCCCGGTGAAAGCAGGCGCATACCGATTTGACATCGGCACCGCGGGGTCGACCGGCCTGGTCCTGCAGGCGTTGTACCTGCCGCTGATGCTGGCCGGCCGCGGTGCGTCTACCGTCACCATCACCGGCGGCACACACGTGCCGATGTCCCCATGTTTCCATTACCTCGACCTCCAGTGGCGCCACTTCATGGAGCGGATAGGTCTGACTATGGAGCTGAGGATGGAATCGGCGGGATACTACCCGCGCGGCGGGGGAGTTGTCATTGCCAGAATCCCTACGCGCGAACTCCTGTACTCTGATATGCCGGATGATGATATACTGCCATCTGGAATACAGCAGGCTGGATATACGCATGATAGCAGACCGAGTGCTGTATATGTGAAGCCTGTCGACATCACCAACCGGGGGAGCTTGAGGGAGATCCGCGGGATATCGTCGGTCACCGGCCTGCCGATGAGCATCGCCGAGCGGCAACGGAACCAGGCGCAAGGCCGGCTCCGGTCGGTTGGTTGTCCGGTGAGGATCAACATAGTCGACGTGCCGGGAGTGGGGCAGGGGACTATGCTGCTGCTCCTGGCGGTATTCGAGAACGGGCAGGCCTGCTACTATGGCCTCGGTGCGCGGGGGAAGCGGGCCGAAGCCGTTGCCGATGAGGCCGTCGACCAACTGCTGCCATTCATCCGCAGTACGGCTGCAATCGACGCGCACCTGGCGGATCAGATCATCCTTCCGTTGGCGTTCGCCGGCGGGCGGTCGGTGATCTCCACGCCGGTGATCACGCAGCATCTCATCACCAACATCGAAGTGATCAAGCAGTTCGTGCCGGCACGGTTCGAGGTGGCGGGGGAGATGGGCACGGAGGGAATGGTCACCGTGGAGGGTGCGCCTGCAACCTGATCCCAATGGCGTGAGGTCAGGGGCATTCGGCTCGCGTAGCCGGGCGGGCTGAGCGAGTCTTCGAGCGAATCGCCCGCCCTCTTTCGACCCTAATCTCGCGCCAGTGCAGTGTGAACCGGTCAACTTGTTGTTGTTTCCTCCGCCTCATTCCTGCCGTCATCTTCCTGCAGCGAGCACCGGCATCTCGGTAAACGTGAGGCCAACGGCCTTGAGCTTGCAGCGCCCGTTCATCAACTCCGGCTGAACCAGCTCGACGGACTCGAGCGCCTGGCCGAGGAAACGCCTGCCGAGGGCTGCAAAGCGCTCGGGATGATCGCTGGCGAAGAAGCGATGCCGCACGCGTGCGGGCGG
>DATKYA010000604.1:0-2321 GCA_035528775.1 Planctomycetota bacterium
TTCTCGGGATTGGACGATCCGCCGGCGACGAGCGGAGCGGGCGGCGCACCCGAAAACTCCTTCGTCAGCTTCACGTCATCCCACGACGCGTAGTTCGTCTTCCACACCGCGTTCAGCCGCTCGACCGACGTATACCTTCCCTTCAGGAACCACTGGAGCGCCTTGCACGCCTTCTCCGGCGCCACCGGCTCGTCCCAATAGTACTTCTTGCCCCAGCCGGTCTTGTAGCCGGCCTCCTCGCCCACCGATCCGAGCACGAACGTGGCGGACTGGCGGTTGCGGTCGTTCGGGTTCAACTCCGTGGCGAGCGACTGCTCCAGCTCGGCGTCGTTCTCGCACTCGATCACCGGTGAGAACGTATTGATGCCGATGCCCTCGTTGTAGGATCGCATGCCCCACCGTTCGGCCATGTAGTACAGCTCGCCCGGCGAGAACCCGAGGGAGTTCAGCCCGGCATGGGCCATCAGCCGCATGTGGAGCGGGACGATGCACGGGGGTGCTCCGCCGAGGTTGGTCCACGCCGACCACTGGTATTCGTTGCGCATGCTCCACGGCTCGTAGCGGTAGAACGGCACCTCAGCCCGTGCGAATTCCTGGCCACCGCGCTTCGCCGCAACCGCCGCCCACAGGGTGTCCGCCTTCACGCCGTGGTCCGTCATCCGCCAGGTAAACGTGATCTCCTGCTTCTGCTCGCCTGCATCCACCGGCTTCTCGCCGGCCGCGAGCAGTCGCCCGCGGAAGTCGTAGATGCCGAACGACAGCGTGCCCGCCCACGCGGCCTTGCCGGAAATGGTCGCAGTGAACGACGCGTCCTCGCCCAGCCGGTAGCCGCGCTTCGCCGACGCCAGCGACAACTCCAGCGAGCCCGCGACCAGAATCCACTGCATCGACTGGTGGAGTTGCTTCTTGCCGTCGGGATCGCCAATCGTGAGGTAGACCGGGTACAGGCCCGCCTCCCACGATTCCGGCACGGGCACGCGCACCGGGTAGTCTTTCGTGTCCCCCGCGGCGAGCGTCAGCGTTTCCTCGTGCCGGTAGACCACGGTGCCGCGCGGCGTGGTGACGTGCACCGACAGCGCCAGCGGACCGTTCCACGCGCGGTTCACTATCTTGCCCGGCAGGACGTACTCGGCGGCGGGCGGAGCGGCCTCGGCCCCCGGCCGCAGATCGGTGTACGCCGGGAACGCCTGCTCACCGTGCGCGATCTCGTACAGCGCGGTATCCCACAGCCGTAGCCAGATCTCGTCATGATCATAGCTTCGCCCGCTCGACTCGATCGCGTTCCACAGCCGGGAGATCGGCCCGGTGGGCACGAACAGCAGCGCGCCCTTGCCGACCGCTCGCCTGTAGACGGAGCCGGACTGGCCATCCGACAACGCCACGGCACCCTCGGCCACCTTGGGAATGGGAATCCACGTATGGCCGGCGAGGCGTTCCAGCGGCAGCCCCGACAGCTCGGGCCCATCGGCCCGCTGCGATCCCTGGCTCATCCACAGGCAGGCGTTGTTGGGCGCGGGTGTGGCCGGCCAGATGGCGCCCAGGGGAGTGTCGGCCGCCGGATACGCGCTCCCGCACACGGCCACGATCCCGCCGGCGTTCGCGCAGGCCAGCAGCTTCTCCTGTAGCGCGTTGTCTTTCAGAATGGCGAGGTCGAGCACGAAGATGGCGTCGTACGGCGAGTTGCCGCCCCGCAGCGTGATCGCGTCGGACACGAGCGTGCGGTTGTGCGCCAGCAATTCCTCGGAGGTCGGGTTGCCGCGCTGCTCCCAAAAGTCGAGCACGTGGATGTCCGCACCGTAGATTTCAGCCAGCGAGTAGAACCGGGTGTCGAGCCGTGCGTGCATTCGGCGCGCGATCAACTGCATTGGCGTGCCGTACGCCTGGCGCCACATGATCGCCAACATCCGCAGCGGGCGGTCATGCCGCAGCGCCGGCCACTGCGCCGGCGGCGGGAAATTGGCCGAATCGCCTACCGGCCCGGGAACTTCCTCCAGGGCGGGCCCAGCCACCGGAACCTGAACGTCCATCGCGGCCAAGCCGGCCGATCCGATGAACGCCGCCGCTGCCGCGCACAGAATGAATGCGTATGCGTGCCTCTGAGCCATCAGCCGTTTCTCCTTGCAATGATCGCGATGCACCTGCCGTTGCAGACGCCGCGTACATTGTACATGGACCGAATCGGAAGTCCACTGGAAAATGTTGGGAACAGGCTGCAAGCTCCAGGGTGCAGACCTGCCTGCGATGTAGCCTGCGGTGTAGCGGCGATGCGGTGGCAAGAAGGGCGAACACAAGGTCCGCCCCTGCAATCTTCGTTGACACTT
>DATKYA010000605.1:0-6250 GCA_035528775.1 Planctomycetota bacterium
GTCGATCCCGAGGTAGTTGATGCCGCTGTCGGCCATCGTGCGGGCGTGGTGGATCCATTGGCCGCAGGAGTGCACAAACACGCCGCCGAATGCATCGGCGATCCGCTTCAGATACTGCAGCGCAAACTCCGCGTACATCACCGGCGACAGCAGCGGCATGAAGTCCTCGGTGATCACGATCCCGATCTCCTGCGGCAGCCAGATGTAGGGCCAGAGGCCGCCATCGATGCGAACACGGGCCATAAGGTCCTGCATAAATGCGATGTTCCGCTCACACACGAGATCGAGGAACCGGTGCACCTTCTTCGGCTCGGCGATCATTGCGATCATCAGGTCGTCCTGCTGCATGATCTGCGAGGCGGTGCCGAGCACGCCCTGGTAGTCGGCCGACACGAACCGGATGTCGCTGCGGCCCGTCGCCGAGCACACCTGGCGGTACAGGTCGACGGCGAGCTCGATATCCGGATTCCGCCCCGGCTCGATGTCGAGGATCTCGTCGATGTTGCGGGAGACCGGATGAATGAAGATCTGCCCGTCGTCGGTGGTCACGACCTTCCCGCCCCAGGGCTTGGCCATGGTCACCGTGCCGAAATCGGGCATGAACACGGGCGGGCAATTCGCCCCGGAGCGCTCCCAGCCGGCGATCTGCTCCGCGGCCATCCGCACCATCTCGGCCGGCGGCTTCTGGCGATACACCGGCTCCGGCACGTACGTGTAAACGACCGGCGGGCGCTCCGTGCGATTCTTCCAGAAATCGATGATGCTGTGCATGAAAATCCTTCTGCGGCGCGTTCAAGGCACCTCGATCTCGCTGGTATGGAAATTGCAGTCTTGAGGGCCAACTATGCATGAACAATGGTAGCAGCATCACGCAACGATGTCAAGCGCTTGACCGGGCGCCCGACATGTGGTAGAATCACTGCCTGTGCGTTTTTGGCATCGGATTCACGAAAGGAATTGTTATGCGTGCACTGAGACTTGCAGCGGCCGCGCTGGTACTGGTTGGGTCGCCGGCACTTGCGGGCAGATTTCTGGTTGAGCGCGGCGAGAACATCGTGGTCCTGGGCGACAGCATCACGGCGGACGGTCGTTACGCGCAGATTATGCAGAACCTGATCGACGATCGGTTCCCCGAGATCGGCATGCGCGTGATATCGGCCGGCGCGTCCGGCGATACGGTGCGCCGCGCCCTCACGCGCCTGGAAGCCGACGTTGTGCCCTGGCGGCCCGCCTGGGTGCTCATCAACCTCGGCGTGAACGATGCCGGGCGCTTCTCGCTCGATGAATTCCTCTACAACTACGAGGCGATGATCAACCGCATCCAGCGCGACACCGGAGCGAAGATCGGCGTGATGTCGCCCATCTGGCCGGACAACGACCAGCCGCACGACCGCTACGAGGAGTACATGCGCGAACTGCCGAAGCTCGCCGAAAAGTACGGCTGCCTCTACATCCCCTGCTGCGAAGCGTTCAGGGAGATCAGACCTACGCTCCCGAAAGGCGTGAAGTACGCACCCGACGGCGTTCACCCCGTGCCGCTCGGCTACTGGATCTTCGCCCAGATCACGCTGAAGGCGCTCGGGTATCCGTTCAAGGGCAAGGATATCGAGCTGACGATGCCCGTGACGCGGCTGACGGCGTGGGACGCTCCCGAGGCGGCCACGCTGCCCCGGCAGATGTTCACCGTACGGCTGCCGGATCCGCTGAAGATCACCATCGTACAACACGAGCCGAACAAAGCCGCCGTGCCGCGGGCCGGCAAGCCGGTCGTGATCGATGGCAAGCTGGATGAGTGGAAGCTCGATTCGCCCCTGGTGCTCGACAAGCCCGAGCAGCAGAGCGGCGGCGTGATGCGCTGGGGGCGAGACCGTCACACGGCCAAAGCCTGGCTGTGCTACGACGATGCCGGGCTGTATTTCGCCATCGCCGTTGACACCCCGGCCGTCGTCCACACGCCCGCCGCGACCAGCGTGATGATGGATTGCGTGGAGCTGTTCGTCGATCTGCGCACGCCCGAGCAGAAGGCGGAAGCCAAGTCGCACTTCTACCTGCAGAACAGGTCGCCGCACGTGTGCCAGTACATCCTCGCCCCCGCCACACCCGAGGTGCCGAATCCGGAGCCGTGGGTGGGCGGCGGCGACAAGTCGATGACCGATGGCTTCGCCTATGCCTCAACGCAAACCAACACCGGCTACATCCTCGAGTGCATGATCCCCGCCAAGCAGCTCCCCGAGGGCGGCCTCAAGCCCGGCGCAACCTACGGCCTCGATTTCACCGTCAACGACGTCGACCGCTTCGAATCATGGGCCGACCTCATTCAGATGCGCTGGAGCGGATCTGCCTACAGCTTCTTCAGCGTGATCGAGTGGGGAATCATGCGGCTGGAGTAGCGGAAGAAATACTTGCGGCCATCCACCCTTGACTTGAGCAGGAGAACGCTCGATGTAGAGACGCACCGATGGGGCGTCTGAGACGTGCCACCGGCACGTCTCAGCTTCCGTTGAACGTTGAGCGTCGACTGTTGACTGTTGAGCGTTGAACGTTTCTTCCTTCAATGTTCGATGTTGGGTGTTCAGTGTTCGCCGTTCACTTCCCCATCAGAAGCTTCCTCGGCGTTTCCAGCATCACGTGCCGTGCGATATCGAGTGCCTGCTGTCTTGTGCCGAACCCGCGGTCGATCCGCTCCGCCAGCACGTTGGCCAGCACGCGCTGCGACAGCCGCAGCCGCCCGTAGATGTAGTCCACGCTGTAGCCGTCGCTGAAGAACCCGCACAGCCTGCTGACCGGCACCATGTCGAGCCGGCGGTGCCACGCCGCGTGCATCACCGACGGATAGAACGTCTGCCACCAGAAGCTGCCGAGCGACACGTTCGCGTAGGCCAGGCACAGCGAGCACAGGACCGGTTCATCCGGCTCGTAGCCGTTGAGGATGTTGAAATGGATCTCCGGGAATTCCGCCGCGAGGTGCGAGATGCTCGCGGCGAAGCCATGCCATGCCTTCTGAACCGGGTGCGGAGCGTTTTCCGCCGTCGGGAACTGCGTGCCGTAGACGAGCTGGTAGACCTTGATCCGCCGGCGAACCGCCTCCAGCGTGCAGCGAACGACCGCCCCCTCCAGCAACCGCGCGCCGTCGGGCGCGGGTTCCATCCCGCGGAGGCAGTCAGCGAGTAGCCGGTCGATCACCGACGCGTCCACCGGGCGGAAATCGGCCTCCGAGCCGATCCAGTTTACCAGCACGTTCTTGCCGGCCCAGTCGGTCTTGTCGAAGAACTCCTGCGTGGCCCGGGCGAGCTGGCCGAGCGTGGCGATCTCGATGCCGGCGCGGCGGCCCAGCCGCTCCAGCCGCTGCCGCCACGGGAATGCTTCGTGCGTGCCGACGGTCGGCGCGGTCTCCAGGGTGAAGCGGATGCCGCCGTCGTACTCGCCCGGTGCCAGCGGGGGCACGTCATGGTAGCTGGAGAGGATCGCGACGATGTTGCCTCGCGTGAGTACCTGGCGGGGCCAGTCGGGCTGGTTTGCCTTGCGGTCGAACGCCGCCCGCAGCCGCGGCAGGCTTTCCGGCGTCACCGGCTCGTCGAACTCGTAGAGGTCGCGGAGGATCGTCTGCAGAATCCAGGCGAATCCGGTGTTGGAGAGCAGCGGCCAGCTCCGCATCCACGCGTCGTAGAGAAGCTCGGTGTCGGGCGAATCCCCGTGGAGCTGCTTCGATGGCCAATGGGCATCGTCAAACCCGCCCGCCGCGCGCAGCGGATACACGAGCATGTGATAGAACAGCAGCTTGCCCACGCCCGTTGCCGCCATCTGGTTGCGGCGGAGGTGGCTGTGGACGTCGATCGCCGGTATCCTGCAGATTTCGCTGAACAAGTCGTCACTGAGCATGGCTTTCCCCATTCTTCTGAAGGTGAACGCTGCACGCGATACATTATAGCGGGTGCCGGATCGAATGCAACCATGGAGACATTTTTCCAGGTGGCCTGCAGCGCACGGTCTGTCGTGTCCACTACGTCCACCATGTCCACTTGGTCCACTTCGTCCACGGGCACGCCATGCGGTTTAGCCTTGATTTCCTGCCCTTCGCTGCGTATAGTGCAAAGCCATGGAATCCGAATCCTTCAGCGAGCGTTTGCTCAGAATCATTCTTCGGTTGACGGCGGCTTTGATGCTGCTGGCCTTGGTGGCGGTGTTCATGCCGAAATCGTGGATGGCCGCGGCCCACGAATGGCTGGGGCTGGGAGTATTTCCCGATGCGCCGATCGCCGAGTATCTCGCCCGGTCGACGTCTGCCCTGTACGCGCTCGTGGGCGGGGCCATGCTCATCGCCGCGAGCGACGTCCGCCGCTACGCGCGGATGATCACCTACCTCGCCCTCGCCATGGCCGCAGTGTCGGTTGCCATTTTCGTTACCTGCTTCAGCGATCTGCCGCTCTGGTGGCTGCTGGGTGACCTGGTTACCGCCGGCGGCTTCGCCGCCATCGTCCTGGTCCTCCAACACATGGCGAGGAAGTCCCGGATACCCGAAGGCGGGCCGGCGTCTCGATAACATCACCATCATCGCGAACAAGGGCTGTGACATGAAAAACGGTTTTCTTGCACTTGCATTGCTGGTCCTCGCGGCTTCGGCAGCTCTCGCCAAAGTAACGCTGCCGGAGTTCTTCAGCGACAACATGGTCTTCCAGCAAGCCGTGGCCGCCACCGTGCGGGGCAAGGCCGATCCGGGCGAGGAAGTGACGGTGACCCTGGGTGACAGCACGGCCACAGCAACGACGGCCGACGACGGCTGGTGGTCAGTGAAGCTCGAGCCGATCGGCGTCGGCGGGCCCTTCGAGATGACTGTTGCCGGCCAGAACACGATCACCGTCAAGAACGTGATGGTGGGCGAAGTCTGGTTCTGCGGCGGGCAGAGCAACATGGACTTCAAGGTGAAGGACGCCCTCAACGCCGAGAAGGATATCGCCGCTGCAAACTTCCCCAGCCTGCGGCTGTGCTTCGGCCGAGGGGGGCTGGCGAAGGAGCCGCTGCGCGAGCCGCGCGGCAAATGGGCCGTCTGCACTCCCGAGACCGTGAAGGACTATTCCGCCGTCGCCTATTTCTTCGGACGCGACCTCCACCAGAACCTTAACGTGCCCGTGGGGCTGATCTGGGTCTCCTGCGGGTGGACGCCCTCCGAGGCATGGACCAGCCGCGCGGCTCTCGCCGCCGATCCCGAGATCAAGCGCGACGTGCTCGACAAGTGGGACGACCTGATCGCCTCCTACCCCGAGCGCCTGGCCGCGTACGAGAAGAAGCTCGCCGAATGGAAAGCCGCCGAGGCCGCCGCCAAGGAGAAGGACGAGAAGTTCGACACCCCCGAGCCGCGCAAGGTGGGCGACCCGATGTTCATCCACACTGCCACCGCCCTCTACAACGGCGGTATCGCCCCGTACACCCGCTTTCCCATCAAGGGCGTGATCTGGTACCAGGGCGAAACCAACGCCGACCGCGGCATCCAGTATCGCAAGTTGTTCCCCATCCTCATCAACGACTGGCGCAAACGGTGGGGCCAGCCCGAGATGCCGTTCCTCTTCGTGCAGATCGCGGCCCTCGGCCCGCCGCAGACCCAGCCCGACACCAACGACCGCGCGGAGCTGCGCGAAGCCCAGATGATGGCACTCAAGCTCCCCAAGACCGGCATGGCGGTCACCATCGACATCGGCGACGAGAAGGACGAGCATCCGAAGAACAAGCAGGACGTGGGCGCCCGCCTCGCGCTCGCCGCCCGCGCCATCGCCTACGGCCAGAAGATCGTCTATTCCGGCCCGATCTACGATTCGATGAAGATCGAGGGCGACAAGGTCCGCATTAGCTTCAAGCACGTGGGTGGCGGCCTTGTGGCGAAGGGCGGCGAGCTGAAGGGCTTCTCGATTGCCGGCGAAGATCGGAAGTTCGTGTGGGGCGACGCGAGGATCGACGGGGATACGGTCGTGGTGTCATCGGCGAAGGTGCCCACGCCGGTAGCAGTCCGCTATGGCTGGGCGATCAACCCGGTCATCAGCCTCTATAACAAGGAAGGTCTGCCCGCATCCCCATTCCGCACCGACGATTGGCCGGGCGTGACCACCGGCAAGACGCTGCTGTGGTACGAGATGTACGCGAAGTAGAGACGCCCCGGTGGGGCGTCTGAGACGTGCCACCGGCACGTCTCTACTGTGGGAGACCTACGCGAAGTAGCGGTCAAGGTGTAGGGGCGAACCTTGTGTTCGCCCTCTCCCGA
>DATKYA010000606.1:0-2533 GCA_035528775.1 Planctomycetota bacterium
CAGTCACAAATGGGCCGGCCGGTTTGCCATCACCAGCCCCATGGGAATCGCCTTCTCAAGAGACACCCGAAGCTATACGATGGCATGACATTGTACGCGTCTGGAGGGCGCTGTCAAGGAAGAAATCCTCGGCCATGTGCCTGGGGCGTGCCAACGAAATATGGTTTTCGGAATCTGGCGTTTTCGCTGTCAGCATGCCCGTTCACGGGCATTTCCCGGCTTCCGAGCCGGGTGATAGCACCGTCCTTCAGGGTGTGTAGGTTTGCCGGCGATAGCCCACCGCCCTGAAGGACGGTGCTATTACCGGCGGCGTGGCCGCCGGCAAGCCCCCTGAACGGGGCTGTGGGCGGCCGGAAAACTACGCGGAAAAGCCCCGAGCAATTGGCGGACCCTGTGCGGGGGGAAACAGGCCGCAAGCTGCGGCTCACGGTGCCCGACACCGCTCCCGACTCTCCTTGCATCCTCCGGCGTTTTCTGGTAAGTACACTACTGAACACTCGCTTTCCCGTGCCCCGTGGGAGGAGCACTGCAATGTCGAAGCTGATCTTCGTTGGCATATTCCTGTTGTTTTTCGTGGGACGGTTCTACCTCGCGCGGCGTGGAATGCCGCTGCGGGCGATACTCCAGCAGGTGGCGTTTGGCGTCAAGCGGCGCGCGCTGGTGCTGCTCGGCCGGGCGCCGCAGTTCCGCGAGAACCGCCTGCAGCAGCTCATCCTGATTCGGGCGGCCCTCAACGAATACGGGCGGCGCCGCGGCGCCTATCCGATCAATCTCCTCGCGCTCGAGACATACGGCCTGCTCCCCGACGGTGCGACCAAGCTGCCTGATCTCGCGTACCTCGCGGCCGACCAGCCGTATCCGCCGGCACCGCCCATCCCGCTGCTGGAGGACGCCCGCGAAGGCTACTACCGGCGGAGTGCCGGCCCGCGAATAGTGATCTACGACTCGTATCGCGTGCTCCTGCGCAGCGGCGGGCCGCCGGAGCTCGACTTCACCCGCACGTCGTGGTCGGGCCGCACTCCCCTGCATTCGGCCGGCCGCGACCTCGAGAAGGCCCGCCGCCTCATCGATGCCGGGGCCAACGTGAACGCCCGCGACCAGGCCGGCCGCACCCCGCTGCACAACGCCGCGTTCAACGCGAACGTCGAGCTGATGGACCTGCTGCTGTCGCACGGGGCGTTCATCGACGCGGCTGACGATTACGGCGTCAGCCCGCTGTGCATGATCGCGATGCGGGACGGCTGCCGCTGCCGCACCTGCTCGGGCGGATCGGTCTGCATCAACTACAGGCCTGCCATCGATCTCCTGCTGGCCCGCGGGGCGCGCGTGAGCATCTTCACCGCGTGTGCACTCGACGACCGCGAGCGTGTGGCGGAGTTGCTCGCGATGGATGCATCCCAGGTGCGGGCGCGAATCGGCCTTCGCCAGTCGCCCCTGCACATCGCCGCCGCACACGGGCACGCCGAGATCGTGTCGATCCTGCTCGACAGTCACGCCGATCCCAACGCAGCAGATTATCACGGCGCCACGCCGCTGCGGGCAACCGCGTTGAACGGGCACCGGCAGGTTGCCGAGATGCTGGTGTCGCGGGGCGCTGCGCTCGATATCCATTCCGCCGCCGCGCTGGGCATGGCCGATCGCGTGGAAGCGATGCTTCAGGACAATCCGGGGCTTGCGAGCTCGAAGGCGCGGGATCAGGACGTCGCCGGCACGCCGCTGCACTGGGCAGCCATCGGGCCGAATGTTTCCGTCGCCGAACGCCTGCTCGCACACGGGGCCGACGTGAATGCCGTGCATGAGCATCACGGCACCCCCCTGCACGTGGCGGTTGCGTCCGAGCAGCGGGAGTTTGCTCAGTGGCTGCTTGCGCACGGCGCCGACCTGAACGCACACGATACGCTCGGCCGCACGCCGCTGCACGTGGCCATCAACGCCTGCAATCTCGAGTTCGTTCGGATGCTGCTCGACGCGGGCTCCGACGTGAATCTGCCATCGGGCGCGGGCGGCATCACGCCCCTGATGCTGGCGGTGCAGCTCGGGAGGAGGGAGATCATCGAGCTGCTATTGGCCCGCGGGGCCGATGCAAACGCCCGCACCGGCGCGGGCCACACCGCCCTCACCATCGCCGGGTTTGCGTGCAACGAGGAGATCGTGCAATTGCTTCGGTAGGGGCGGACGACGTCCGTCCTGGGGCACACACCGTGTACCCCTACATGATGCGCACTGCGCCGCAGGGGCGGACGATGTCTGCCCTGGGGCACACACCGTGTGCCCCTACATGACTCCATGGCAACCTGCGACGATCGATGCGGCGGGAATTCAGTTTCCGAGGATGAGGGAGATGCGCGGCCATTTGCGGGAGGCCAGAAGGTACCATCCGGCGCCGAGGAGCGCGCCGACGGTATCGGCGAGGATGTCGCTGCCGGAGGGCACGCGGCCGGGGACGTGGGCCTGGTGGTATTCGTCGAGTGCACCGTAGGCGATGGCCGCGGCCGCGGCGAGCAATGCCATGCGCCACGAGAGCGGCCGGGCC